>JAYVRP010001008.1:0-42614 GCA_043776215.1 Rhodoferax sp.
ATCCGCGCCCGGCTTGTCACGGCGCGTCTCGTAAGCCTTCATCAGATAGTCGCCCAGCGTATACCCGGCGGCGTCCCGCGCCGCCCGCTCCGGGTTGCGCACCGCCTGTTCGGTCAGGTCCACCAGAAATTCGCGGTCGCTCTCGGGTGCACCCGCCATGCGCAGGAACACGTCGACCGGAAACTTCTTGCCAATGTCCTCGACGAACTCGCAGTGTCCTTGTGGCAGCAATGCATCGATCATGCTGCCCGAGAGCGCGCGCAGGTGGTCCTCCATGCCCGCCACGGTGCGCGGAACGAAAGCGGAATTGATGATGCGCCGGTAGTCGGTGTGTTGTGGCGGATCGGACAGGTTGGGCAAGGTCCAGGGCTTGCGTGCGGCGCTGTTGTACTGCGGCTCACTGGAGAAGCGCTCGACATCGCGCAGCATGTCGAGCCCTTCCACAGCTCCGGCAACGATCCAGTGTCCGCCGTTGCGCGGCGAGAAGAAGATGGGTGGCACCTTGTTGGTTTGCAGCAACTCGACCATGGTGCGGTGCGGTTCCCGGTCCAACTCGGGTGCCGTGTATATGTCGAAATCGAACACCAGGTGCTCGGGAACGTGGTCGGGTACTGCTGGTGCCATGCGGGGTGCCTCCATGCGGTTCACTCGCGCGCACTTGCTTGCGCGCCCATCATCATACGTTCCAGGCACGGGCTGGCGCCGCATCGGCGCACAAGCTCCTGTGGCTGCTGCTGCAGGTCGACTACGCGTAAACACCATTGACTCGATCCGAAAGTAAATGGATAGTGGCCCAAGAATATTGGTTCGATGCTGATCTGGCATTTCACTCACAACAGGAGGCTTTCCATGGGTTTTCAGAAGGCACGGGTTACCAAAGCTTTGGCCCTGGCGGCGGGTCTGGTTTGGGTGTCGCACGCCGCGTTGGCGGCAGACCGCAAGATCATCATCCTGCAGGCACTCACCGGTGGCGCTGCATTCGTGGGTGTGCCGACCGCGGATGGAATGAAGTTCGCGGCCGATGATCTGAACGCCCGCAATTTTCTGGGCGGCGGCGACAAGATCGTCTACGAACTGGTGGATAGCGCCTCCGCCCGTGCGCAGGCCATGGCGGCCGTGTCACGGGCCGCGGCAGATCCGAACGTGTTATTTGTCCTGGGCCCGACGACGGCAGTGGAGGCAATTCCCGCAGCCGGTGTGGCCAACGACGCCAAGATCGGAATGAAGGCACTGACCAACGCCGTGGGGCTGCTCAATGCGGGCCCGTGGGGCTTCATCTCGACCCAGCCCCCGGCCACGACCATGCCCCTGCTGGGTGATTACGCCATGGATGTGGCCAAGGTCAAGGCCTGCGCGACCGTCCGCTTCACCGACAACGAGGCCTATGTCGACACTGAGCGGATCTTCGTGGAGCATGTCGAGAAGCGCGGCATGAAGATCGTCGACCGCACCGGCATCAAGCAGGCGGATTCTGACTTTTCCACCGTCGCCACCCGTATCGTGGCGGCCAAGCCCGACTGCGTCATGCTGTTCACGATTGGGCCGACGGCCGCCAACCTGGCGATCCAGCTCAAGCAGGCCGGGCTGCCGGCCAGCGTCAAGCTGATGAGCCAGACCGGGGTGGCCTCGCCGCAGTTGATCGCCATCGGCGGTGCTGCCATCGAGGGCCTGATCTTCAATTCCGACTGGATTCCTGAAGGTGACACCCCCACGGCAAAGGCCTTTGCCAATGCCTACAAGGCCAAGACCGGCAAGGATGCGGACCAGTGGGCCGCCCTGGGCTACAGCCTGATGACGGTGGTGGCCTCGGCGGTCAAGTCGGCCGGGCCGAACCCGACGCGTGACGGGGTGCGCGAAGCACTGACCAAGAGCCGGGACATCCCGGTGGTGGTGGGTACGGGCAAGTACAGCTACGTGAACCGCATTCCGACCTATGGCACGTCCTTCCTGATGGTCAAGGACGGCAAGTTCGTCGCTGCGCCCTGACTGGCAGGCCGACTCCAGCATGTTGCAGCAACCGGCCGACAATGGCCTGGTTTGGCGGCGAGTGGGGGCGGCACGTCCAGTTCAAACACGGAACCTTCACCACGCCGACTGCGGGCGGTGACGCGGCCACCCATCGCGTCAAAAGGATCGTACCGCCTCCAGCAGCGGCACCATGCTGGCGAACACCACGATGACTGTCATTCGCAGGCTTGCAGGCTGGCGCACCAGCAGGAATCGAACAGCAGCCGCAAAGCCTCATGAATGCTTGATGTGGTCGTGCCTTGGGTCGAAAATGCCCCCACTTGTGCCCCCAAGGCAGGAAGGACCGCCCATGAAACTGACTGATGCGAAGCTGCGTACCTTGAGTGCCCCTGGTAAACACTTCGACGGGGCTGGCCTGTATCTGGAACTGACCCCTGCAGGTGGCAGATACTGGCGCATGAAGTACCGCCATGGCGGCAAGGAAAAGCGCCTGGCTTTTGGCGTGTATCCGGAGGTGACGCTCAAGTCGGCGCGCGACAAGGCCGCCGACGCGCGCAAGGTCATGCGGGCCGGCGTCGACCCCGGGGCGCTGCGAAAGTCGGAGAAAGCCAAGGCCGCCTTCGATGCTGTCAATACGCTCGAATCCGTGGCTCGTGCCTGGCTGGAACACCAGTCGGGCCGTTGGGAGCCGATCACCTTGCATCGCATCACGGCATCCCTCGAAACGTACATCTTCAAGTCGCTAGGTGATCGACCGGTGGCGTCGGTCAAGCCTGGCGAGATCATGGCGGCCGTAAAGCGGATTGAGAAAGCTGGCGCGAGCGACCAGGCCGGCCGCGTGTTGCAGCGTGTCAAGTCGATCTATCGATGGGCGGTGAACCATGAGCGCATCGACGCCAACCCGATGGTCGACCTCGTGCCTTCGGAGATCCTCAAGCCCCGCGACGTGACGCACCGGCCCGCAATGTCGAATGCCGAGCTTCCCGACTTCCTGGCCAAGCTGGATGGCTATCAGGGGGATGTGCACACGGTTCGCGCCTTGCGCCTGTTGATGCTGACCGCCACGCGTCCTGGTGAAGTGCGGGGAGCCATGTGGTCAGAGTTCGACCCCGACGCGGCCCTGTGGGTCATTCCCCCTGAGCGGATGAAGATGAAGATGGAACACCGGGTGCCGCTGTCGCGGCAAGCGGTTGAAGTGGTGCGCAGCATGCTGGCCCTGAGTGGTGAGCGTGTGCTGGTGTTCCCGAGCCCGTTCTATCCGGTCAAGTCACTGAGCGAGAACACCTTCAACTCGGCCTTGGCACGCATGGGCTACGAAGGAAGCGCAACGGCCCATGGCTTCCGGGCCCTGTTTTCGACGGTGGCCAATGAAAGTGGCTGGAATCCAGACGTCATCGAGCGCCAGCTTGCGCACATCGAGGGCAATCGCGTGCGGGCCGCATATCGCCGCTCCCTCTACCTGGAGGACCGCGCCAAGTTGATGCAGTGGTGGGGGGACTATCTCGATGGCCGCAGGGCGCGAACGCCAGTGACCCAAGGCAATTTCTAGGCGGATTGCAAACACGGCAGCCGTTGGACTGACAGCGCCTGCCAAAATTTCACAAATATTTCCGACACTTTCCGGCGCAATTACGTAACAGGTATGTAGGGCCTTGATTTTCCGCAGACATGCGAAGTCGGGCCCACGCATGTTGATTCATACCCAGGAGAAACGGAATATGCACCAGAAGATCCAGCAAGAGCCGACGATATTGCGTCGGCGGCACGTCGAGCAGCGCACCGGCCTGTCCCGCAGCACGCTCTACCAATACATGAAGGACGGATCCTTCCCCAAGCCTGTGCAGCTCGGCCTGCGCGCTGTGGGATGGCTCGAATCGGACATCACCAAGTGGATCACGGCCCGGGTCAAGGTCGGTCGGCCGTGACGCCGGTCACGACCTCTGAAGTCCTCGACCAGTTCCGTGCCGCGCTCATTGCGCGTGAGATCGTGCCGCCCGACTCGATCATCGCCGACGGCCGGCTGCATCGCTGCAATGCGGCGGGCGCGCGCGGCACAGGAGACGCGGCCTACCTGCTGCATCTGGATGGCCTGGCGGCCGGAGGCATGGAGAACTGGCGCGATGGACGCGGCTGGCAGACTTGGCGGGTGGATCTTGGGCGCCCGCTGAGCACGGCAGAGTGTGATGCGATGCAGGCACGGGTGCAGGCTGCTGACGTCCAGCGCGGCGTGGAGGTGGCGCGGCGCCATGCCAGTGCTCGGGAGCGCGCGGCACACATCTGGGCCAGTGCGCAGTCGGCCCCAGGGGATCATTCGTATCTGGTAGCCAAGGTAGTCGCGGCGCATGGGCTGCGGGTGTGCCGGGGGGCGTTGGTCGTTCCGGTCCGCGACACAGCGGGCGAGTTGCATGGCCTGCAATTCATTGACGCTGGCGGGGCAAAGAGATTCCTCAAGGACGGTTCGGTCCAAGGCCACTATTTTCAGATCGGAGGCACTGGCGGAACCGGCGAAGAACTTGAGATCGTCTGCGTTGCCGAGGGCTTCGCGACCGCAGCGAGCATTCATGAGGCTACCGGCCACCGGGTAGCTGTCGCCTTCCATGCGGGCAACCTGGCGGCCGTGGCGAAGGTGATTCGAGACAAACATCCGCAGGCTGACATCGTGCTTTGTGCAGATGACGATCGCGACACAACGGGGAACCCTGGGCTCACGCTCGCGCGGCAGGCCGCTCTGGCAGTGGGCGGGCGGCTGGCGATCCCGGACTTCGGGCCAGATCGACCAGCAGGCGCATCGGACTTCAATGATCTGCATCGGCATTTGGATGGCTCAGCCGCTGACCTGCACCTGGTCAGCAGGGCGCATCGGACTTCAATGATCTGCATCGGCATTTGGGGTTGTCAGCAGTGTTGACAGCCCTTGAGGCAGCAACTGCCCCCAGTACACAGGTTGGCGAAGACGTGGATCCGACCGATGCGACGCAAAGCGAATGGCCCGAGCCCGAACCGCTGACCGCACCACTCGACCCTTTGCCCTATCCGGTCGACGGGCTGCCGCCAATGCTGCGCGACGCGGTCCGAGAGGCACAGGCATTTGTGCAGGCACCCATGGCCCTGGTCGCGTGCTCTGCGCTGGCGGCACTCTCCGTGGCCGCGCAGGGGCTGGTCAACGTGCGCCGCGATCGCCACTTGATCGGGCCGGTATCGCTGTATCTGCTTGCCGTGGCCGATTCCGGCGAGCGCAAGACCACATGTGACAGCATCTTCAGTCCGGCCCTGCGCAAATGGGAGAGTGGCCAGTTGACGCAGATGGCGTCCGAGCTTGCATCCCAAGAGGCGGCGCTGGCCGCCTTCGATGCGAAGAAGGCCGGCGTTCTCGATGCGATCAAGACCAAGCGCCGCCGCTCCCAGGACACTGCCAAGGAGGAAGACGAACTTGACGCGCTGGCCCATGAAGCGCCGCAGCCCGTCATCGTGCCGCGCCTGCTCTACGCCGATGCGACGCCGGAGGCCCTGGCGCACGCACTGGCCACCGGCTGGCCGACCGCTGGTGTGCTGTCGGCCGAGGCGGGTGCCGTGCTTGGCTCGCACTGCATGGGCCAGGACACCATCCTGCGCTATCTTGCCTTGCTCAACGTGATGTGGGAGGGCGGCGAATTCCAAGTCGACCGCCGCAGCAAGCCGTCTTTCCAGTTGCGCCACCGGCGGCTGACCGTCGGGCTGATGGCGCAGCCCGACGCCATGCGCGGCTTCATGGACCGCGCCGGCAACCTGCCGAGCGGCACTGGCTTCATCGCTCGCTTCCTGATTGCCTGGCCGGCCAGCACGCAGGGCACCCGCGCTTACCGCCTGGCGCCGACGGCCATGCCAGCCGTTGAGCGCTTCGAGTTGCGCATCACTGAACTGCTCGACACACCGCTGTCGACAGATATGCAGGGAGGTCTCACACCGATCGTGCTTGACCTGTCGCCTGCCGGGCACGCCGCATGGGTACGCCTGCATGACCGCATCGAGGAGGGGCTGGGCTCAGGCGGCGCCTACCAGGCAGTGCGTGACGTCGCTGCGAAGGCCGCCGAGAATGTTGCACGACTGGCCGCGCTCTTCCATGTGCTGGAGCATGGGCCCGCCGGCACGATCGGCGTAGAACATGTCCTGGGCGCCGAGGAGGTGGTTTGCTGGCATCTGCATGAAGCCCGCAGGCTGCTGGCAGAAATCGACACGCCGCCTGCGCTTGCCGCAGCGATCCGGCTGGACAACTGGCTGCTCAATGAAGCGTGCACGACCGGTGACGCGCGGATTCCGACAACCCGGATCTACCAGTACGGCCCGGCGTGCGTACGCGACAGCCGCGACGTGAAGGCCGCCCTCGCGACGCTGAATGAACGCGGGAGGGCGCGCCTGGAAACGCAGGGGCGGCGGTATGTGGTGGTGAACCCGGCACTGCTGGCCGATCGATGCGGTTCCCCGGCGAAGTATGCTTTTTTCGGCGCCGGGGGTCCTGCTATTGTTGCTATTGCTGCTATTCATCCGCATGTCGAAGGCGGCCGGGACTTCCAAAATAGCAGGAATAGCAACAATAGCAGGGGTGGGGAGCGAGGGAATCGTGTCGGAGCCCGGATTCGGGGCACCTGGTTGCCGAGCGGCAGCAGGCAATCCCGGTCACGGGTGCAAAGGCAACCCCCTGTGACCGGGCAGTCCCAAGACTACCGGGACAGGTAAACCGCAGTGATTTGCTCTCTCCCGTGGCCCAGTTCCTCGCTGATCGTGAGCCGGGCCTGCCGGTCGACTTCGCGCTGCTCCGGCGTCAATTCCTTGGACCGTGGTCCACCGGCTGCCGGTGCCGCCCATCCGGTGAGTTCCTGGTAGCGGTCCTGCGCGTACTGGTGCCGATGTCCATGGACGCGGTGGATGCCTGCTGCTGCGCACTGGTGCTCGAAGCGCCGCAGCTGGTCAACATAGTTCCGGTCGACCGGGATCAGGCTGCCCTTGCTGGCCAGTGACTTTGCTGCGTCGAGCTCCCGGCGCTGTTCTTCATTGCGGATCGGGATCTCCCTGGCGCGACCACCCTTGGCCCAACTGGCCTTGAGGACCAATTGGTTGCCCCTGTCTGCCCATACCGGTTGGATCTTGATCGACTCTGCACGGCGCAGGCCGAAAGCAGCTTGCAGCCGCAGTGACATGGCCGTGTATGGATCGGTGATTCGCCCAAGCTCGACGGCGCTCAATTCGCGTGCCTTGCTGACCTGGGTGACAAATTGCCGGTTGCCGATGCCGTAGTGTTCGTTATCGCGCGCGATGACATTCTGCTTGGCGATTTTCTCTGCCCACCAGCGCAGGTCGACCATCCGGTTCTTGAGGGTGCCCACGGCCAGACCTTCTGCCTGCCATCGCGTCACCAGCCGTTCGACGTGTTTCGGCTTGAGGCTTGCTGCAGTCACGTGCCGGTAGCCGAGTTCCTCAAGTTGGCCCGCCACCAGGTCGAGCACACGCTCGCGATCGCGCTGGGTTGCGTGGCTGCCGTCGCGGCTGCTCCGGCACATTTGTTTCAGTTCATAGTTCAGGTCTCGCATGCGCTGCCTTTCTGATTTGCATCCTTTCGGAAGTCGGTTGCCCCGGGGTATCCGCTCGTTGTCGTTGGTGTGTAGATTTCAGGTAAGTGTTTCTGTCCGCCCCGAACGCCTAAGCGTTGCGGAAACTACAAGGGACACGGGACACCACTCCCGTTTTGTGCCGAGGTCTTCTTTCTCGCCGCCGCGGCACGCGGCATTGGCACCGATGACGATTGCTGCTGCAAGTTGGTTCATCGGGTTGAGCCATCGATCCCATGGCCCTGGGTGCGCCAGATTGCGCTTTGGCTGACATGGCCTGCGATTGGCGGGACTGGGCAGATCGCGTTGCACGGTCTGCGGTTTTGACGCGCGGTGAGCCCGTCACTTGGGGCCATCACTTGCGCCAGCCACCGTAAGTCCTTGTCGGCTGGGGCATTTCGCGCGTCGTCACTACTGGCTGGCACCGCGTAGTGACGACGCGGTTGGCACAGAGTTTTGCTGGGGCAGGGCGCTGGCGGGATTGCAGCAGCTTGACTTCGGCTGTCGCCGCTTCGCTCCGGAAGGCCGGATCGATGGCGCAGTTGGCCCTCGGGCCCGGCTGTGATGCCGGCTGGGGCAGGGTGGGCGCATGTCGTGCCCGATGGTTGACAAGTATCTCCAGCCTTTCGGCTGCCGGGTTTCAGGAGATGAGGTCGGCGAGGGCGACCGCGTGAGCGGGCATGGGCGATGCGGTAACGGGCATCAGCCGGGCTGACTCAGCCAGTGGAGAAATTGAACTGGGCCGATACTGCGCCAACTTCTTATAGTTTGCAACAGCAGTGGTGTCGAGGTATTTTGCTTGTGCCCAATTGGCAAAGAGAATGCGCCGGGGCTGTCAGCACTTCTGACAGTGGAAGTCACATTTGATGACTCAGCCGGCTTACCCACCGCCGCGCGAGTCTTGCGTGAGAGGCGCCGATCGCGCGGCCGTGGATAAGAGTTTTCGGTTTTCCTGGTCGGTCGACGGCATTGCGCGGGCGTGGTGCGAAGACGGCGCACGCGCATTGCAGCCAAGGGCGTCGCCCGATTCGCGCAGGTAATCGGCTGGCGGTGCCCCCCCCACGTGTTCACGCGGTTTCGACGTCTTCCTGATGCTGGCTGATAAGAATATCGGCCGGAATGCCCAAGCCCCTTGTGAGCCGTCGGATCATGTTCAGTGTCAGCGGTCGCTTGCGCGCGAGCACTTCGTACACGCGATTGATCGGACCGATGTAGGGCAGGAGGTCGTTCACGACCAACCCCGACTGGTCCATGCGGAACCTGATCGCCTCGATCGGATCGGGCGGGTCGATGGGGTGGTCTTTCGCTTCATAGGCCTGCACGAGCGTCACCAGCACGTCGAGGTGGTCGTCTTCGGGCGTGTCACGCTTCGCGCTCATCAGCGCCCCGGACCAGCGCGTCGCGCGCCTCTGGATCCGCGATCCCTGCAATCAACAACTGTCTCTCCGCCAGTGTGGTGGCACGGATGTCGGCCGCGCCGTGTTCTGTGACGATGACGTCGACGTCGCTCTGCGCCGAAGTGATGTGGCCGCAGGCGATGCGCGGCACGATGCGGCTGCCGCGTGCACGCCCGCTGGTGGAAGGCAGGGCGAGAATGGCCAGCCCGCCTGCGGAGCGGCGCGCCGCCCTGAAATAGTCGGTCTGCCCGCCCACCGCGCCGACATAACGGTCGCCCAGGAATTCGGCATTGACCTGCCCTCGCAAATCGACCTCGATGCCGGAGTTGATCGCCATGAAGGGCGATCCTGCGATCGGCACGACCAGTTGCGAGGTCGGCGCGAAGCCGAGGATGCCATCTCGCGACAGCGTCTGGTACAGCCCGCGACTCCCGACCGCCAGCGAAGCGATGCAGGCGTCCGGCGTGGCGGTATCGATGGCGCCACCGGCGACCAATTCGGGAAACCAGTCGCCCACCATGCCGCTGCGGACCCTGAGGCCACGATGGCTGTGGAGCATGCGCGCCACCGCGACGGCCAGTCCGCCGATGCCCAGCTGTATGGTCGCGCCATCGGGAACCAGCCGCGCCACCTGGCGCGCCACGCTCAAGTGGATGTCGCACGGCACCTCGGCAATTGACTCGGGCAGCGGCGCGTCACTTTCGAGCGCCACCACGACGCGGCTACTGTGCAGCCGGCAGGCGCTTCGTGTCACCGGCACGTTCGGATTGACCTCCACCGCGACAACCCGTGCCAGCTGCACCGCATCCCACACATAGTCGACCGCACAGCCCATGCTGTGATAGCCCTGCGCATCCGGCGGAGATACCTGCAACAGCACCACATCGACCGGCAACTTGCGCGATTCGATCAACGAGCTCAGCTGGGAAAGCGAACAAGGCAACACCCGCGCACGGCGACTGGACACCAATGCACGCAGAGTCCCCATGCCGCAATAGGTGGACACCTGCAGGCCGGCGGGCACTTCGCCTTGCCAGGCCGGATTGAGCGACAGCCCGCAGAAGGCCTCGAGCAGCCCGATGCGCGGTGCAAGCTCGAACAGGGCCGCGACCAGCCCGACCGGCTCACCGGTGGCCTGGCCGACGACGATGCGGTCACCCGGACGCAGATGTTCGGCCAGTACGGGCGAAATCATGCGGACCACTCCATGCCGGTGCCGCGTGTTATGCCTGGCCGGACTTCAGCCGCAGATGTTCGGGCAGCCGGCCGGCGATGGTGAGGGTCATGCTGGCTGTTCCATGGCTGGTCTCGCCATCCAATACGGCTTCGATGGCGACCGGCTGGATGCGGTGCCAATGCTCCTTCTGGGTGCCGTCCGGGTAGACGATCTTCGAGGGGTGGGAGACGTCCCAGGCATCCGACTCCAGGTGGTTTTCGCCGCGCCAGGCGCCCAGCCCGCGGCCGTCGTCGTAACCACCGCTGTAGCCCAAGCCCTGCATGGCGATCGACGGGCCCTGGGCCTGGACCGCCAACCGCAATTGCTTGCCGCCTTCGAAGGTGGCTACCACGCCGGCGCGGCGAAAGCGCCGCGTGCCTTCGTGCAGCTCGACCTCCAGTGCGATGTGGGTGGCGTGCGAGAACGCCTCGGTGCGGCGGTCGGTGACCACGCCGGTGGTGTAAGGCTGGTCATCGCCGCGCCCCTGGAACAGGAGGTGCCCGCTCATGGTGCTGGTGGAGAAGAACAGGAACGACATCACATGCCCCTTTTCGGCGAGCGTCAGCTTCGGGCCGGTCACTGGTTCAGGCACACCCATGCCGCGCCGCACGCCCCACGAATGGTCGCGGCACGACCACCAGTTGTCGATCTGCACGCGCTTGCCCTCGACCTCCAGGAAGCCGCTGGCGGTGCCGATCTGGTCGAAGCGGCGATAGTCCTCGACCGTACGTCCTTGCAGGCGGGTGTAGTGCGGATGCTCCTCGCGCGCCGGCTCCACGCAGTCCCAGCGGATCCGGCCATGCAGCGCCTGCGCGCCCGCCTCGATGATGATCTCGAAGGACTTCAAAGCCTCGATCGGGCGGATGCGCACCGGTCCACAGACCGTCTCGACGCTGCCATCGAGCGAGCGCGACACGCGCAGGTTGTATTGCTTGCCTTCGACGATCATCACCGCGCCGGCATCGAGCACGTTCATGTTGCGATAGGCTCCCATGGTGACCTGGATGGCCACCCGACCGTCCCCTGAATAGATGGCGAACCAGTAGCGGTCGAAAAAGCGTGGATCGCTGGTCCAGACATGGTCGAAGGTGGTCGGCAACTGGTGCCAGAGGGTATCGTCCAGGGGTGTCAGCATGGTTCAGGGTTTCGCGGTGGTGGCGGGTGCGGGAGCTGTCGGCACATAGCGCATCGGCATGCGCGACGCCCGTTCAGCCATGTGCTGCACGATAGCGCGGTGCATGTCGGGCGTCAGGTCTTCACTGCATACGCTGGTGGCCAGCAGTTCACGCAGCAGCCGGTTGCGCTCATCTTGCGCCTGTGCGTCCGCGACATCGGGCTCAGCTACAGACAGGGCCTGGTCGATGCGCGCGGCGAGCGCGGGCGCCAGAGCGTCGCGCAGTGTCGACAGCAGTCGCAGCGTGGCCTGGTTGTCGTGGCGCAGGAAACCCGCCACTGCAGGCACTGCGCCGCTCAGCATGCGAAGGTTGGCGACCAGGCCATCCAGGATGGTGCGCGCGAATGGGTCGCCGACGCACGGCGCGACGACATCCTCGAGGATGCGGCACGTGCCCTGCAGCTGTTCTTGCACGGTGGGTCTCACGCTGCGGCCTCCATCATCTGGAACATCGGGCGGAACAGCCACGACGGCGTCTGGAACACCCGGCTGTAACGACCGGCCACGAATTCGTCGACCGCCGTCAGCTGGATCACGGCCAGTTTCCAGCACGAGAACACATTCCACCAGGTGAGGTCTTTCTCGCTGACCTCGCGGCCGCTCAGCGCGCGATAGGCGGCGACGATTTGCTGGCGCTCCCAGTGCCCCGGGATCTGGTGCTCGCGCTTGCGAACCGGATTGGTGACCCAGCCCAGATCCTCCAGAGGGTCGCCCAAGTGCGCGGTTTCCCAGTCGAGCTTGGCGGTGATGCGCCCGTCTTCGACCAGCGCATTGCCGGGCTTGAAGTCGCCGTGGACCAGCACGATTGCCTGCGCCTGCGGCGCGGCCCGGCCCAGCCAGGCCAGTACATAGTCCAGCTCGGGATGCGGTTCCAGCTGTACGCGCCGGTACTGCGCCTCCCAATGGTGGAGTTCGACGCGCGCCGGCGAACCCTCGGGTACCCCCAATCGCTCGCCCAGGCCTCGCGCGCGCCAGTCGAGTGCATGGATGTCGGCCATCAGTTCAATGAACGCACGGGCCAGCGAGAGCCTATCCGGCAGCGGCCGGGCGCCGTTCAAAACCATGTAATCGCAACTGCCAGGCATGCGCGCCATCACCACCGATGGTGCGCCCAGGAAGCGCCCGTCGGCGTCCATCCAGTGCACCTGTGGCGCCGGGACGGCGCTTGCCTCGAGGGCTTTGAGTACCGCGAATTCGCGCGAGCGCTCGGTACTGAGCAGGGTGCCGGCGGCATCGCGCATGAGCATAAGCCGATGGGCATGCGCACCATCGTGGTCGGTCCAGCTCGCATCGACAGACCAATTCTCGCGCGACAGTCCGCCGGCCGCGCGCGCCAACCCCTGGAATGCGATGTCGCGCGCCGACGGGATCTCGTTGCGGATGAGGTTCTTCAATCCGGCGACGACTTGCGTCACAGGAGACTCTGCCTCGTCGGTCGCCAGTGTGCCGGTGGAAATGGATGCTTGGGTCATGGGCCGACCATTATCGGCAAATCGTCGGGTCGTCGTCGTTCAACGGAATTGTCAACCCTGCGGCTGATCAAGGAAACCGGCTGAACGACAGCGAGAACTTGGCACTGTCCAGTCAGGAGGCTTGTTGATGATCGCGTGGGAGTGATGGCTCTTTCGCGATACCTCGAATGGTCCAGGCCAATCAGCTTGCTCCAGGGGCCGGCAAGAGGGTCGACTATCGGAAATCGGACCTCGCACGGCACACTTGTCGGTCGCCAGATTTCAGGTGGCGGCAGGTCCCGTCGGCACCTCCAACCCATTAACATAGCGTTTGGGCAAAGGAGATGCTAAATGTCACCCAATCCGACCATCGCTCGCCTCAACCACGTTCTCGACGAAGCGCGAGCACTGGCCCAGAATGAACACATGATGGTACGCGTCACCGGCGAGCGCATCGCGGTGATCCTGATCGACCTCCTGTATGAGATCGATCCCGAAAGGCCGGAGGTCATCTCCCTGCTGCCCGCGCAGCGCCGCGAACCGGGTTGATGCGCGGCATACCCCGCCCTACGAGGACTGCCGTGAGTCACGAACCATTGAAACCGACCTTGCGAATCGTCAATCCGCAAATCGAGAATCTCACACGCCAGGAACTGTTGGCCCTGCAGGAACGGCGCCTTGTCGCGCAAGTGCGTCGAGCCTACGAGCGCATTCCCTTCTACCGCCGGTTATGGCCCAAGGAAGCAGCCACGCTGTCGTCGATGGCACAGTTCCGCGAGATCATTCCGTTCCAGTCCAAGCAGGATCTGCTGGTGGCGCAGGACCAGATGATGGTAGAGCGCGTGGCCAGCCCCGGCTCGCAGGTGGTGTCCGTCCACATGACCTCCGGCACGACCGGCCTGGGCCAGGAGTCCCACCCGCTGACCCGGCTGGATGTCGAAGCGATGGGCTCGACCTGGATGTACCAGGCTCATTGGGCCGGCCTTCAGCTGGGTGATGCGGTCTGCTACACCTTCGCGGTGGGCATGCAGACGGGAGGCCTGTCGAGTTTTCCGATGGCTGAGCGGATGGCCTCACGCTTTCACCAGATGGGGCCCTACCCGACCGAAAAGAAGGCCGACTACCTGCTGCAATACCAGCCGCACGCCTTCATCATCTCCCCCGCGTACCTTACGCGCATGCAGGCGATCTTCGAAGAGCGCAAGCTCGATCCACGGGTGGTGATGCCCCAGCTCAAATGCATCTTCATCGCCGGCGAGAGCTACACAATCGAATGGGCGCAGCGGTCGATGGCCTTCTGGGGCGTGAACATCTCCGAATGGTACGGATTGATGCAAGGCGGGCTGAACCAGTGCTTCTCCTGCGAGACGGGCATCCTCGACCAGGGCGAACGCGGGCATCTGCACGCCATGGAACAGCGCATGCTCTGCGAAATACTGCGTCCCGGCACCAACGATCCGGTCGAGCCCGGCGAAGAGGGTGAGATGGTGGCCACCAGCCTGTTCCGCGAGGCCTTCCCGATCTTTCGCTTTCGCACCGGAGACCGGGTACGGCGCATGTCGAGCCCATGCCGCTGTGGGCGACCCATGATGAGCATCCAGGCCGGCACCATCGCCCGCTACGACGACATGATGAAGATCCGCGGCCAGAATCTGTGGCCCGATGCTGTCGACAAACTGGTGTTCGCAAATGCTGCGGTGGAGGAATACGCTGGCCTGGTCTTCATCGATCATCAGGGCCGCGAGACGACCAGGCTGTCGCTGGAGTTTCGACCATCGTGCGGCCTGGACGCCGAGCAACGAAAGCGCCACCTGTCGGCGCTGGCGGATGAAATCCAGGGCAAGCTCAATGTCCGGCTGGACATCCGGGAAGCCGACTACCTGAGCCTGCCGCGCTTCGAGTTCAAGACCCGCCGCTGGACCGACGAGCGGCGCGCAGGTCGCAGCTTCGTCAAATACACGGCCTGAAACCACCACCTGGTTCACCACCCACCAAAAGACAGGCCGCCGTTTACGCTGATCGTCTGGCCGGTCACCTGGCTGGCCATCGGGGATAAGAGGAACAATGCTGCCTGTGCCACTTCTTCTGCCAAGGGCGGGCGACCGCGCGGAAAACGGCGCACCGCCTTCTCGTAGAGAGTGCTGACCCAGTCGCCGCGGGCCATGGCCTGGTCAAAGGCCTCGGTCCCCGCAGTGAGCGTCAGCGCCAGGCCATTGACGCGAATATCCCAGCCGGCAAATTCACGGGCCAGTGTCTTGGTCAACATGATCACAGCCGCGCCCAGACTGCCATGCAAGGTCTCGCCCACGGTCGCGTGACGGCCGGCATCGGTCCCAATGAAAAGCACGCTGCCACCCCGCTCGCGCAGATGCGGCAAGGCGGCGCGAACGGGAAAGAGGCGATTGAGAAACTGGTGGCGGTACACCTCGGTGAAATGTGCGTCCGACACTTCATGAAAGAGCCCGGGCTTTTCGTCA
Organism: Rhodoferax sp.; assembly: GCA_043776215.1. GTDB lineage: Bacteria > Pseudomonadota > Gammaproteobacteria > Burkholderiales > Burkholderiaceae_C > CAISIP01. The sequence continues at coordinate 15,266 of JAYVRP010001008.1, forward strand.
GCGGCACCGCCGCTGGCAATCAGATGGTCGATGCGGCCGTGCAGCGCGATCACCTGTTGCACCATCACACGGGCCTGATGCGGGTCAGCGCAGTCGCCCACGACCAGCGAGGCGGCGGGATCGGCCAGCTGCCCCAATGCCTGGCGACCACGGTTCGGGTCACGCCCCGATACCACCACTTGCGCACCGGCGGCAAGCAGAGCCCGCGCGATGGCCAGACCGACACCTGCCGTGCCGCCCGTGATCCAGGCGACCTTCCCGCGAAGTTCCGTTGCCGCCGGGACCGTGGCCGACATCGGACTACGAACTCAGCACAAAGAAGAAGTCGGTCACGCGACCCTGGGGCTCGGCCACGAACTCGACCCTGACCCGGGTGCCAGGCCGGATGCGTTCCATGGCTTGCTCGATATTGGACAGGTCCACACCCTCGACGTAGTTGACAATCGCCGAATGCACGCCATCGAGCCGCACGAAGGCCACCGCGATCGGTGGCGGCCGAGAGCCCTCGAAACCGCGCACCACAACCGTCGATGCCTCGATCACGCCCTCGCGGCCGGCTTCGACCCAGCCATCACATTTTTCGAAGCTTCGCTCGCAGAAAGCGCGCGGCGGCAGATAGACCATGCCGGACTTCGAGCATCGGGTGGCCATGATCTTGCGTTCCTTCAGGCCGTCCATGAAGGCGCCAGCGACTTCGCCCAGGGCGTAGTCGTAGCGCAGGGTCACTTCTTCGGTGAGGACGGGCGTGGCTGGCTGGTTCTTGGATGTGGACATGTCAGTGCTCTTCGTGAGGTTGGATGCTGAAGACGCTGCAAGTAAGAAACTGGGCAATGCCGCCCACTGCGGTGGCGATCGCATTGCGGACGCCGCGAACCTGATGTCCGCCTGCGGTACCCATGACCTGGTTGGCCGCCTCGATGGCGCGAACCAGTCCGGCGACGGCAATGGGATTGGTACACAGGGTGCCGCCAGACGGACATACCGCGACCTGACCCCCCTCCATTTCCCACGCGCCTTCGCGTTCCAGCAAAAAGCCTGTGCCCGAGGCACAGAAGCCCAATTGCTCGAGCTGGGTCAGGCCCTGTATGCTGAACGCATCGTAGACCTCGGCAACCTGCACCTGATGAATCGGATCGGTGATGCCGGCGCGCCGGAAGGCGGCGTGGCCAGCCACGCGCATCAGCTTCCAGTCGATGAAGTCATACTCGGCCGACGGCACGATACGATCACCGATCCAGTTGGAGTCGGATACTGCGCCTGTGCCCGTGACGAATGCCGGCCGGGTCTGGTACTCGCGCACCGCATCCATGTTGCCCAGGATCATCGCCGCACCACCCGACGAGCGCGGGCAGACGTCGAAAAGCTTGAAGGGGTACGCGATCATGGGCGACGCCATCACGTCATCGACCGTGATGTTGCCCTTGAGATGGGCATGCGGATTCAGCAGCGCGTTGCGACGCTGGCGCACGATCAGTCGCGCCAGGTCTTCCTGCCTGATGCCATGCCGCCGCATGTAGGTGTTGGCCATCAGCGCCACCGAAGTGATGGTCTGCAGCGGCATATCGCGCTCGTAGAAGGGGTCGAAGATCTGGTTGAGCACCTTCTGCGCGTCAGGCGTCTCGGAGATGCGCTCCGCACCCACGATCATCACGGTGCGGTACAGGCCAGAACGCACCATCGAATACGCCGCCTGCACCACCGAGCCGCCGGTCGCGCCACCGGTATGCACCCGCAGCATCGGTTTGCCAGCGCCGAAGATATGGTCAATGGCCCATCGGTCCGCATCGGCCACACCCATGAAGGCGGTGGGCGCGAGCGAAAACACGATGGCATCGATGTCGTCGGGCGTCATGCCCGCCCGCGCCATGCACCCTGCAGCGGCCTGTTGAGCCTGCTCGACAAAGGTCAGGCCAGGGTGGCGCAGCTTGAATTCGGATTGGAAGGTCCCGAGGACCGCGACGGCTTCAGGCACCTTCGCCTCCGACCTGTTCGAAGATCATGAATACATTCCCCTGTTGCGCATAACCATGGCACGAGTGGGCCGCCGCCAGTCGCGCGCCCGCTACCTGCACCGGCCCGGCTTGCCCGGCCACCTGCAGCACAGCTTCGGCCGCCCCGACCAACCCTGTGCAGAACAGGGGGTTCTGCGCGAAGGCTCCGCCCGAGGGGCACACGCGGGTGCGCTCGGCCAGGCCCAGGACGCGGGTGTAGGCTGCCTCGTGGTAGACCGTCGGACACTCTAGTTCCATCACGTCCAGATCGCCCACGCCACCGATGCCCGCGATGCGTGCTGCCTGCTCCCAGGCCTTGCGTGCCGACCGGAACTGCGTCAATCGCCCGTGGTCGAGCCGGTAACTGTCAGTGGCCATACCCACGCCGCTGAGGCGGGCCAGTGGGCGGTGGCCTGGGTGGCGGCGCAACCAGCGCTCGGACGCCATCACCATGCAGACCGCGCCGTCAGTCAGCGGCGCCCGATGCAGCGTGCGAAGGGGGGTGGCTTCGTAAGCCGAATTGCGTACTGTCTGAACATCCGGGGGGGCATGGTTCACGCCACGCGGGTTGGACCGGGCCCGCTCGAAGCTGTCGACCGCCAGCTGGTCGGCCTGCGCAGCACTCACACCGAACTCCTGCGCCACGGCCTGCGCCAGCAGTGCGTCGGTCAAGGTCATGTTCAGGCCGAACGGGCGGGTGTAGAACGGGTCACCGCGCAGGCGCATGACCGCCTCCACGTCGGTCTTGGAACTCTTGCACCAACTGGCCACCATACCGATATCGAACTCCTCGGACTGCAGGCGCGCCGCCTCCAGACACAGGGCCGTGGCGGCGGAATCGGTCACCTTGATCTCATCGACGAGGTAGGCGCCAGCCGGCATGGCCATCAACATGCTGGAGATCGAGCGTCCATCGAGTTCGTCGCATGCACCCAGCGTGACGTGGTCGAGTTCGCGGCGGGTGATGCCTGCGTGCCCGAGCGCGGCATGCGCCGTGTGGTAGACCATCTCCTCGAGGCGATGGCCGCCAGCCTGGGAAGTGGCGGGGTACATCGCCAGGCCGAGCACATAACATTTCACAGCGTGGCCCTCCTGAGGCAGATGCGGCTTGGCCGCAATGAAATCGTGAACATGGTCTCCTCAGGCCGCGCGCTTGCGGGGCATCATGTCGGTGGCCAGCCCGATGATCTGTTCCACCGACGGATAGGCCAGCTTCTCCAGGCCGGGCGTGGAGGGCTTGGGCACAAAGGGTGCGCCCAGCCGCCGCACTGGCCCATCGAGCGAGTTGAACCGCTTCTCGCCGATGGTGGCAGCAATCTCCGAGGCCACCGAGCAGGTGAGCGTGGCTTCGTTGACCACCAGGACCCGCCCGGTCTTGTCGACCGATTCGAACAGGATGTCCCAGTCGATCGGCGACACGGTGCGTGGATCGATCACCTCGGCCGAGATGCCGGACGCTTGCAGCGTCTCGGCCGCTTCGAGCGCGCGCGACACCATCAGGCCGGTGGCAATGATGGTGAGATCGGATCCTGCCCGTGCGATCCGGCCCACGCCCAGGGGCACCAGAAGGTCGGGATCGTCGGAAACCGGCCCCTTGACGCCATACAGCAGCTTGGGTTCGAGGAAGACCACCGGGTCTTCGCCACGCAGCGCCGACTTGAGCATGCCTTTGGCGTCGGCCGGCGTGGTGGGCATGGCCACACGCAGGCCCGGAATATGGGCGAACCAGGCCTCAAGCGACTGGGAATGCTGCGCGGCAACGCCGCGGGTCATGCCGATCGGAGATCGCACCACCAGTGGCACGCGGGCCTGGCCACCGGTCATGTAGCGGATCTTGGCTGCCTGGTTGACGATCTCATCCATGCAGACACACAGGAAATCCGAATACATGATCTCGGCCACGACCGGACCACCGGTCATGGCCGCGCCCAGCGCAACGCCGACGATGGCCGACTCGGAGATCGGCGACTCGAACATGCGCGCGCCGAATCGCTCGCCCATGCCCAGGTGTACACCGAAGGAGCCGCCGCCAGGGAGCAGATCCTCGCCGATGATGATCATGCCCTGCTGACGCTCCATTTCCTCGGTGAGCGCCGCACGCACGGCTTCGCGAAAGGTGATGTCTCTGACCTGATGGGCACTCATGCGTACACGTCCGTGGTGAGTTCTTCAATGTCGGGATACGGGCTGGCATCGGCAAAACGCACCGCTTCGGCAACCTCGGCTTCCACCTCGGCCAGCAAAGCGTCGCGCTCGGCCAGAAAGCCCTCCGCCAGCAGTTCGGCTTCGAGCCGGGCGACGGGATCGGAGCTGGCCCGCAGCGCCTCTACATCGGCCTTGGTGCGATAGACCTGCGGATCGCCCGAAGAATGACCGTGGAAGCGCTGGGTGCTCAACTCCAGCAGGGTCGGCCCCTGGCCGCTGCGGGCCCGGGCAACGGCCTGGCGGGCCTCCAGGTGGACGGACCGGATGTCGTTGCCATCGATGTGAATACCAGGCATCTTGTAAGCGGCAGCCAACGATGCCACCCATTCGAACACCATGGTCTCGGCGGTGGCCACATACTGGGCCAGCCCGTTGTTCTCGCACACCAGGAGCAGAGGCAGCTTCCACAAGGAGGCCATGTTCATGACCTCGTGGAAGGTCCCGCGCGTGACGGCCCCGTCGCCGAAGAACACGACCGCGACCCGCCCGTTCTTGCTGACTTTGGCTGTCAGCGCAGCACCGGCTGCGATCGCGTAACCCGCGCCCACGATACCGTTTGCGCCGAGCATCCCCGCGCCGACGTCGGCGATGTGCAGCGAACCGCCCTTGCCCTTGCAATAACCATCGACGCGGCCGAACAGTTCGGCCATCATGCGGTCCATGCGGGCCCCGACCGCCAGGCAATGGCCGTGGCCACGGTGTGTGGAGGCCACGTAGTCACCGCGCTCCAGTGCGGCGCACACCCCGACCGCGCAGGACTCCTGGCCCTCGTAACTGTGCAGAGCCCCATAGATCTTGCCCAGCGAGGACTGGTAGATCGCGGCGCGCTCGAAGGCGCGGATGCGGTGCATGTCACGCCAGAACGCCACCAGCGTGGCGGGCGACAGATGGTTCTCATGCATGGGAGATCTCCAGACGTTCGGGATGTTCGAGAAATTCGACCAGGCTGGCCAACAACCGCGCTGCCTCTGCGCCGTCGTTGGCACGGTGGTCAAACACCAGCGTCAGGCCGAGTTCGCTCACAAAACGCACACCGCCCGGCGCTTCGCGCGCCACCCGGTTGACCCGGCCCACCCCGAGGATGGCCACCTGCGGCGCAGCGATGATGGGCACAAACGCATCGACACCCCAGCGCCCCAAGTTGCTGAGAGTGAAGGTACCGCCCAACATCCGCTGTCCGTCCAGGCGCCCGGCTCGTGCACTGTCAGCCAGTTCCTTGATCTGCGCCTGCAGTTGCGCAACCGGCAAAGTCTCGGCCTGCGGAACAACCGCCGTCACCAGGCCATCACCGGTCGACACCGCCACCGCCAGGTGCACGCTGCCGGCCTCCTCGAAACCCTGCTCGGTGAGTTGGCCATTGAAGGACGGATGGGCAATCAGGGCCAGGGCGGTGGCCCGGGCAACGGCGGCCGTGAGGTTCAGTCCCCGCTGCAGCAATGCATCGACGTCGGCATGCGAGTGCAGGGGTACATGTGGCACGGTCTGCCATGACCGCTGGGTGGCTTCGGCGATCGCCCGGCGCATGGAAGACTGGCGCTTGATCCGGATTGGGTCCGGGGGTGGGGTCGGCTCGTTTGCAGGGGCCGCAGGGCGACGGGCATGCGCGCGCACGTCGTCGCGTGTCACCATGCCATCGTCGCCAGTGGGCGTGATCTGCTGCGGATCCACACCGAGTTCGGCAGCCAGGACCCGTGCGGCCGGTGAAATCGCCACACGGCCAACGCGCGCCGGGCTGGCTGACACGGGCGGTGCCGCTGCCACGACTTGTGCAGGTGGCACTGGCGCGGTCTGCAGGGTCTCGCCGGGTACGCCAACCTCGCCGATGAGTCCACCCACCGGCACCACGGTTCCCGCCTTTGCATGAATGGCCAGCAACAGGCCGTCGGCCGGACACTCCACGTCGAAGGTGGCCTTGTCGGATTCAACCGCCGCGATCACCTCACCCTTGCGGACGACATCGCCCACTTTCCGCAGCCACTCCGCGACAGTGCCTTCTTCCATGGTGTGGCCCAGGTTGGGCATGCCGATCTTCCAGGTCACGATGACTCCTCGCGATGGCCGGCGCGCGCTGGCGGCGCGCAGCTTGACAAGGCCACCCGACGCCGCCTCGGGACCGGATGGAAAGCCTGGCGCACCACAGTTGACTTGGGCAGGTTCATGAGTTCGCGGCCCCACCGTCGATGTTGATGGTCTGACCCGTGATGTAACTTGCGCCATCGCTGCAAAGGAAGGAGACCACGCTGGCGATTTCCTCGGATTCTCCGAAGCGGCCAAGCGGAATGATGGACATGATGGCGTCACCGCGCTCCTTGAAGGCGGCCTCCGTCATTGGCGTGCGGATGGCATTGGGCGCCACCGCGTTCACCAGCGTGTGTGGTGCGAACTGGCGAGACAGCGCCCGAGTCAGGCCCACAACGCCCGCCTTGGCCGTCGAATAGGCAACGCGCCCGGGCGAACCACGGCGGAACGCGCCGGAACTGCAGAACACGATGCGGCCGATGACGGAGGTATCCCGCAGGGCCTGGTAGGCCACGGCCAGGTCATAGCCGTTGTGCAGATTGGAGGACATGGCCCGGTCGTAGACACTGTGGTCCTCGGGATCCAAGGGGTCGGGCTCGAAGAGTCCGGCCATGTGGATCACCCCGTAGACGGGGCGGCCGGCCGCATGCAGGCAGGCCGCCGCCTCGGAGGGCGAAGCGATGCTGGATACATGCGCCTTGAGGTGGGCGCCGCCGCCCAGGCCAGCGATTGCGCTGTCCAGGCGCGCTGCATCCACATCCACCAGCAGCACATCGCCACCAGCGTCTAGCAATTGGCGGGCACAGGCCCGGCCAATGCCGCCCGCGCCACCGGTTATGACGAATTGTCGGCCTTCGATGCCGCCGAAAGTAATGCCCATGACTGTCTCCTCGCTTCGGTTCTCAATGGTGGCGGGCCGCGTAGCCTACACCGAGGACATCACATGAACGGTGCGTTGGGCGATCAGCGCACGGGTGTTGGCTCGGTAGGTAACGACGTGCGGCGCGTTTGCATGCGCGTGAAAAGCGGCCATGTCCGCCCATCGTTCATACACGATGAAGCCATGGTCCCCGAGAGGGGTTTGCAGACCGGGAGCGCCTGTTGCATCGGTGGTCGCGAAGTACTCGAGGCAGCCGGTCTCGGCCTCGACCGCCGGCGTGTTGGCACGCAGAAACCCGAGCACCTTCGCACGCATGCCCGGATGGGTCTGGCAGATGGCAAAAACATGGACCATGGCAAGCTCCATTGAAAGAAAGTCAGCTGACCATCACCGGGACGACCGCAGGGAGGCAAACACCTCTTCTGTGTGCTCGCCCAGGGACGGCGGTGGACGGGAAATGGCGAAGTTGGCTCCGTCGAACAACACCGGTTGCCGCACGAAGGTCTGCCCCAAGGGGCCGATCGCATGGGCAGCGATACCCCGATGCACGATCTGCGGGGCCTGCAGCACCTCGTGATCGTGGATGACCGGGGCGAAAGCGATGCCCCTGGCCTCCAGTTCGCCCTGCAGTGCATCACAAGGCCAGGCTGCAATCAGTCGGCGCAGCAGAGGGTCGATCTCCAGGGCCCGGGCTTCGCGCTCCTTTTCGTTCAGCGCGCGGTGCTGCGGCATCTCCAGCAAGTCACACAGTGCCCTCCACATTGCGTCCTCACCAGCGACGCTGAGTGTCAACTGCCGATCGTCGAGCGTCCGAAACACGCCGTACGCAGGCTCCAGGGGTGGCAGTTCGCGAATGGGAAGCCCATTGACCCGCGGCACCAGAAAAGGCGTCATCCAGCTAACCAGGCAATCGAGCATGGACACATCGATGCTACTGCCGCTGGCCCCGCGCTCGCGCCGAAGCAGGGCCGCCAGAACCCCGAACGCCGCGAACATACCCGACGATATGTCAGCCAGTGGCAGAACCGGTACAGCCGATCGCGACTCCTGACCCAGAGGCACCTTGATCATCCCGGCAGCGCCCTGGATGCTCAGGTCATGGCCGACCACGGAGGCCAGGGGCCCAGTCTGTCCGAAAGAGGAAATCGAGGCATAGACCAGGGCCGGTCTGCGCTGGCGCAGGGTGTCGGCATCCAGTCCCGCGCGCTTCATCACGCCAGGGCGAAAGCCCTCCATGAAGACGTCGGCGGTGTCCACCAGCGCCAGCAGGCGCTGCTTGTCGGCGGGATCCTTGATGTTGAGAACCACCGACCGCTTGTTTCGATTCATCGAGGAGAAAAGTCCCTCGAACCGGCGCGATGGATCCCCGGTGCCGGGTCGCTCGACCAATATGACGTCAGCGCCCAGGTCGGCCAGCAGAAGGGTCGCATACGGCCCGGGGAGTTGTTCGGCCATGCTGATCACGCGGATACCAGCCAACGGAGAGGACGGCATCATTTCCCTGTTTTCGCAAAAGTTTTCATCGATCCGAAATTCGAACAAGTGTAGGGGCTCGCGCGCCGATACGCAATTCGGGCTGCCATATTCGGGCAGACAAGGCGCTACACAATCTCTTGTGCCTCGTGTGGGCGAGCGGTTCTTGCCTTGGTTGCGGCAATGCCAGCAAAGGATGCAGAATCGAACGGTTTTGTTGGTGTCCGGACAATTGCCATGGGCCTGAGGCCGCGTTGCAATAGCTTGGATGGATCGTTCAAGCGTCCGAGAGACGTACAAAGCATGCGAGAACAGTGAAACACGCACAACCCTAACCCAAAGGCGATCTTATGGCCCTTACTTTCAAAGACCAGGCCGCCGTAGTCACTGGTGGTGCGAGCGGCATCGGACGCAGTTGTGCAGAGCGGCTCGCCGCCGACGGCGCGCATGTTGTCGTGCTTGATTGCAACGAAGAAGCAGCCGCGCGTGTCGCCGGGGAGATTGGTGGCACATGGCTCAAGGTGGATATCGCGTCGCGCGAAGAATGCGCTCTTGCCGCCTCAGCAATCCAGCGGGATACCGGGCCGGTGTCCCTGCTGGTCAATGCGGCAGGGATCCTTCAGCCTGTCATGCCGCCTCCCCAGGAACTCGACATGGACGACTTCGGCCGTATGGTGGACGTGAACCTCAAAGGCACCTTCAATGCCTGTGCCATTTTCGGATCGGCCATGGCGCTGCAGGGCAAGGGTGCCATCGTCAACATCGCATCCATCTCCGGCATGCGATCAACTCCCTTGCATGCTTACGGTCCCTTGAAGGCCGCCGTCATCAACATGACGGCAAACCTGGCTGCCGCGTGGGGACGTCAGGGTGTGCGAGTCAACGCGGTGTCACCCGGCGCGGTGTTGACGCCCGCCTTGCAGAGTGCGGTCGACAAGGGCCACCGGGATATCGTTGCCATGCGTGAGGCGACGGCGACTTGTCGCGTCGTCACCATGCGGGATGTCGCGGCCACAGTGGCCTTCCTGCTCAGCGACGAGGCGATCGCCATTACCGGCATCAACCTTCCCGTCGATGCCGGTTGGCTGGCCGCCGATTCCTGGACCATGTTCGGAGGGGTGGGCAGGCCGTCGTGAAAGGCCATTGCGGGCATCGGCGCTGCGGCCTTCCTTGAGCTCCCGAGGCCGCCCGTTCAGGCGTGGCGGCGTCGTGTCCCGTCAGCCGCTGTGACCCAGATAGGCATGTTGCACGCGCGGATCATTGACCAGTTCCTTGGCGGAACCGCTGATACTGACGCGGCCAGATTCCAGCACATACCCGCTGTCGGAGATGGCCAGCGCCATGTTGGCATTCTGCTCGACCAGCAGAATGGCGCAGCCATCCAGACGGATCCGCACGATCGTGTCAAAGATTTCCTGCACGATGCGAGGTGCTAGACCCAGGGAGGGTTCGTCCAGGATCAGCAGCTTCGGTTGCCCCATCAGGGCCCGGGCGATGGCCAGCATCTGCTGCTGCCCCCCACTGAGAGTACCGGCATCCTGCTTGTACTTCTGCTTGAGGATGGGAAACTGCGCGTACGCCTTCTCGCTCGACTGACGGACTTCCGCAGAGTCCCTGCGGGTGTATGCGCCAAGTTGCAGGTTCTCGTCGACTGTGAGTTCGGGGAACAACAGGCGCCCCTGCGGCACCAATGCAATGCCCCGGCCAATCATCTTGTCGGGGCCCAGCTTCTCGATGCGGGCACCGTTGAAATCGATGGTGCCTGCGGTGGACGCGGTCAGGCCGGTAATGGTGCGCGCAGTGGTGGTCTTGCCGGCTCCGTTGGCGCCGAGCAGAGTGACGATGCTGCGATCCGGCACTTGCAGGCTGACACCCTTGAGTACCTTGATGCTGCCGTAGCCCGCTTCGACATCTTTGAGTGTGAGCACTTCAGGCCACCTTGCCCATGGACGCGTCGATCAGTGGAGATCCCTGCGGCGCGCCGCCGGGGGTAGCTGCGGGTGAGGGCTCGTCAGCCGGCGATGCCACGCCCAGGTAGGCATCGATCACCTTCTGATTCTGTTGCACCTCGGTGGGAGTTCCTGTGGCAATGACCTCCCCATGGTCGAGCACGGTAATGTGGTCGGCAATGTCCATGACGAAGTTCATGTTGTGCTCGATCACCAGGATGGCCACGCCCAGCTGGTCCCGGATGGTGCGCATGATGCCAAGCAGATGTTGAACCTCCCCCTTGCTCAGACCGGACGCGGGCTCATCGAGCAGCAGCAGGGCCGGATCGGCGGCCAGGGCGCGGGCCATCTCCAGATGGCGTTGCTGGCCAAACGCCAGCTCACCCGCCGCACGGTCCGCCAGGTGGGCCATGTCCATGGATTCCAGGAGCGCCATGGCGCGCTCACGCGCATCGTTGTTCTCGCGTTGCGCCCGGGGCAACTTGAGGGCGGCGGACATCACACCCTGGTGCAACTGGGAATGCATGCCGACCATGACATTCTCCAGCACCGTCATCTTGGCAAACAACCGCACACTTTGAAAGGTCCGCACGATACCAAGGCGGGCAAGCTGGTCCGCCTTGAGGTCCAGCAGTTGCTGGCCCCTGAAGACCATGGATCCGCTATCGGGCTTGTAGACGCGTGTCAGCGAGTTGATGAAGGTGGTCTTGCCCGCGCCATTGGGGCCGATCAACGCACGGATCTCGCCACCCTTGATGCTCAGATGTGCGTTCTGCAGGGCCTTCAAGCCGCCGAAGGACAAGGAAAGATCCCGCACTTCCAGCAGAGTCTCGTCACGCGACGCCGGGGAATGGCGCGACTGCAACTGGATCTTCTTGAGGCCACCTGCCACGAAGGTGTCCAGCTCGGCGGGCTTCGCCTTGGGAACGCGGCGCGCCCAGTAGACGCGTGCCGCGCCCGCCAGGCCCTGGGGCATGAAGATCAGTGTCAAAAGCAGCACCAGCGCGAAGAACAGCTGGCGGTATTCCGCGAACGTACGCAGAAGTTCGGGAAGGGCCACGAGCACCACCGGCCCGAGAATGGAGCCGAATACCGAGCCCAAGCCACCGACCACGATATATAGCAGGTGCCAGATAGATGGCCAAAGGCCGAACTCGTAGGGATCGATGAAGCCCACCAGACCTGTGTGCAGCCCGCCTGCGACTGCGCAAAAGAATGCATTGGTGGCGAATGCAAGGGTCTTGTATCGGGCCAGGTTCACGCCCATGATTTCGGCCGCATTCTCGTTGTCGCGAATGGCCATGAACGCGCGGCCGATCTTGGATTGGATCAGGTTATGGCCGATCCACAACATCCCGGCAGTGATCAGAAGGATGAGCACGAAATACATGCGATCGTCCAGGTAACCGATCTTCAGACCCTCGCGCGTGGTGCTGAACCCCGGCGAGCCGCCAGTCATGGAGGACCAGTCGATCAGGATCACCTGCACTGTCCACACAAAGGCCAACGTGGCCAGCGCCAGATAGTGGCTGCTAACCCGCAAGGCCGGCAGGCCGACAATGAACCCGACCCCGGCGGTGGCAAAGCTGGCCACCGGCACCGCGACCCAGTACGGCACGCCATAACGATTGCCCAGGATGGCGACCATGTAGGCACCGATGCCGAAGAAGGCGGCATTGGCCAGCGACACCTGACCCGCATAGCCCATCAACAGGTTCAGACCGAAGGCCAGAATCACGGCGATCCCGACCATGGACATGATACGCACCACGTAGGAGCCGAGGAAGAACGGGCTTGCTGCGAGCAAGGCAAGCACGACAACGATGGCCGCCCTGCGCGACGCCGATGATTGGAGCATGTTCACGAAGAAAACGAGTGGTCCGGTCGATCAGACCATCTTGCGGATGGGTTTGCCGAACAGCCCCGATGGTTTGATCATCAGGACTGCGATCAGAATGACGAAGGATGTGACCCGCTTGAAGCTCGAGGACACGAACACCCCCCCCAGATTCTCGAGCACACCCACCATCAGTCCACCGACGATGGCACCCGGGATGCTGGTGAACCCTCCGACGATGGCGGCCACGAAACCCGGGATCAGAACGCCCCCGAGCTCGGTGTTGATACCCACCAACGGTGCAATCAACATGCCGGCGATGCCGCCCATGGCTGTGCCCAGGGCCCAGGTCTTGGAGAAGATGCCGGGCACGCTGATCCCCATGAGGGACGCGGCTTCCTGGCTTTGCGCGGTGGCCCGCATGGCCCTTCCGAGGCGGCTGAAGCGGAAGAAAACCATCAGCAAGACCACCACAATCACCACAGTGATCATGATGCCCAGCCGCTCCGGAGTGATCAACACACCGGCAAACTCCAGCGGCTGCGCGCTCAGCATGCCGGGAATCGAACGCGGCGTATCCTGCCAGATCAAACGGATGATGTTGGTGATGAGCAATCCGATGGCCAGCGTCGCCAGGATCACCGTGAAAGGCGGTGACTTGATCAGCGGGCGATAGGCCACCCGCTCGACCACCACACCGACCAACGCAGAACCCACCAACACCACGAGCATCGCCGGCAGGTAGGGCATTTGAAACCCGCTCACCATGAGCCAGCCCATGTAGGCTCCCACGGTGACGGATTCACCCTGCGCAAAGTTGACGATGTCCGTGGCCTTGTAGATCAGGACGAGGCCGATCGCGACCAAGGCATACAGGCAGCCGGCTGCCACCCCGCTGACTATCAGCTGTGGCAATAGATCCATGATTTCGTCTTGAAGTTTCCGGGTCGGCGAGAGGACTTACCAGCTCAATTCGGCGCTCGTTGGTACGGCCGCCTTCGAGACGACGCCCGCGAACTCGGTCACAGGACGGAACTGACCACCCACCACCTTGAACTGGGTCATGCGACGGTTGCCCGCGCGGGTCTGTCCGTAACTGAGCAACTGGATCACGTTGACCGCATTTGGCGAAAAGTCGGTGGCCTTGAAGTTGTTGAGTGTCTCCAGCGCCTCGGCCAGCTTGCGCCTGTCGAGGTTCGGGCCCATGCGTTTGAGGCCCTCGGCGAGCGCGTACATGGTGCCGTAGTTGTATACGTCCACATAGTTGGGACGATCCTCCGGGTAACGCGGATACATCTTCTTGTAGCGGGCCTCGAATTCCTGCATGTCCTTGCTCGGGTCGCCGTTGAAGAAGGGATTGGTAAAGGCGTTATAGACGCCTTCAGCTGCTGGACCGGCGATGGTCAGGAAGCCCTTGTTCATCGTCGAGGTGTCACCCTTGAACGGTACCCGAATGCCCAGCTCGCGCGCCTGACGGACGATGCGGCCGGCTTCGACATACAGGCCGTTGAGCACGATCAGATCAGGATTGGTCTTGCGGATCTCCAGCAGTTGGGAGCTGAAGTCGGTGTCACCCGGATTAAACTTCTGGCGGGCGACCGGTTCGATGTTGTAGCGCTCCTTGAGCAGCCGGAACACGGTGTCAGACAGCGACTGCGAGAACTCATCCACCGAATTGATGCCGGCGACGCGTTTGGCCTTGAGGAACTCGCCAATGAAAGCAGATTCGTTCTCGCTGATATCGCGCACGTCGATAGTTGCACCCGTGAAGACCCAGCGGCTCTTGATGTCCAGCACCTTCGGACTGGCTGCCGGGGCATTGACATAGGGCACCTTCAGCTTGTGCGCGGCTTCTGCACTCGGGATGGCAGTGGAGCTCACGCCCCCACCCAGGATTGCAAAGACCTTGTCGCCTTCGATCATCTTCTTGGTGACAGCCTCCGACTCCGAGGGCTTGCCGCCGTCGTCGTACGAGATCAGGCGGATCTTGCGCCCATGGACGCCGCCAGCGGCGTTGATTTCATCGATGGCCATGAGTGTGCCATCACGGGCACCCAGACCCACCCAACTGGCCGGGCCGGTCATCGGGCCATGCAGGCCGATGACGATCTCTCCGCCGGCTTGTGACCAGGCCGCTGGCGAAGCCAACAGCATGAGGCCGGGTGTCATCTTGAGAATTGAACGACGACGATTCATTACGCTGCTCCTCGGTCGAAAATAGCTATAACGCTGGGCCACCACCGAACATCACATGAGGCTCCACATGAACACCATGTGGTGCGAATCGAAATCCGGATTCCTGGCCAGAAGCTGCCCGATCCCCTGCGCTGCGCGGCGGGCCGCCGGCGCCGGGGAACCAGGAAAACATCACGGTCACTTCTTTTTACGGCAGTGGCAGACGTTTCGGAATATCGAAAATGGTTCCGCAACTATGATAACGTCAGCTTCGCAGGATTGCAAGCAAAAGCCGACCACATGGTGCTCAGAAATGCGCACTCTCTCCATGCTGGCGACGCGCGGCAGCACCGACCCCACGGGGGATCGCGTAGGTCAATCGGCTTCCAACTGCGGGATCACTGCGAGATCCGATCTCGAGTAATCGCTGCGGGCACCCCCTACCGCGATGTTTCGACTAGCGGGCAGTGCATCCACCGTCGATCACCAGTTCTGCCCCGGTCATGAATTTGGACTCGTCGGAGGCAAGGTACAACACGCCGTAGGCAATATCGAGCGGCTCGCCCAGATGACCGACTGGTTGCAGCGCGTCGTATGTCGTGCGGGCAAGCTCCTGATCCGAAAAACGCGCCATGGCCTTGCGAAGCAAGGGTGTGTCAATGAAGCCGGGGTGCACTGTGTTGACGCGGATGTTGAGCCGCTGTTCGGCACAGGAAAGCGCCACCGACTTGCTGTACAGCCGCACCCCGCCCTTGGAGGCGTTGTAGGCGGCGATGTCCGGGTGTCCGACCAGGCCCATGATCGACGATATGTTGATGATCGACCCGACGACAGGATCGCTGGCACGCATCGCCGCCAACGCGTGCTTCGTGCCTAGAAAGACACCATCGAGGTTGACCGCCATCAGGCGGCGCCAGTCAGCCAGTGTGGTGTCGGTGGGGAAAGATCGATCGATGTTTGTGCCGGCACAGTTCACTGCCACGTGCAGAGCGCCAAAGCGCTTGCGAATGCGTGACATGGTCGAGATCCACTGTTGCTCGTCGGTCACATCAAGCACCATGGCGGTGGCGTTACCACCAGCGGACCGAATGCCTCTTTGCACGCGCCGGGCCGATGCCTCGTTGACATCTGCAAGGATCACTGTCGCGCCCTCGCGGGAGAGCAACTGTGCGCTGGCCTCTCCCAATCCGCTGGCAGCACCAGTCACCAGTGCGACTTTTCCTTCGACACGACCCATGCGCTTTCTCCTGTCAGCAAATGCGGCAACCCGCCGCGCAGGCAAGTCGACATACGACCCATGGCTTCACGCCACAGGCATTCTCACTCGTACGAGAGGCTGTCGCGCCGATGGTATTTACTGGCTACTGTCTGGTATACGCGGGTTAACCCTTGCCAGCTGAAATGGTCCTCGACAGCCCCATGTCGAAGGCCGGCTGGCTTCGATCCTTGCCCCGATGCGCCGAGCCCGTGGATGCTGTCCATATCTGCCGCGGCGCACTGGTTCCCGAAGCGCGGTAGTACTTTGTGCGGACTCACCACCCGGGTGTGTGAAGCAGTGGGCCGCGCTCGCGTGGGTCCGCGATATTCGCGATGAGCGCCCTTCGCTCCCTCAGCGTGATGGCCCGGACGTCAGCCGTACCGTGCTCGGTGATGATGACGTCGACATCGCTTTGCGCCCCGTTGTGGCCGGTAGCGCCAGGATCGCCAGGCCACCGGCGGATCGGCGCGCCGCCCTGAAGTGGTCTGTCTGGCAGCCAACCGCGCCTGCATAACGCTCGCCCAGAAATTCCGCGTTGACCTGGCCAGCGAGGTCCACGTCGATTGCCGAGTTCACCGCCATCAAGGGCGACCCCGGGATGGGCTCTTGCAGGTCCACCGGCTTTGCGAAGCTGAGGATGCCTTGACGGCACAAAGAGCTGTAGATGCGACGGCTGCCGACCGCAAGCGACGCCAGGCAGGCATCAGGTGCGGCAGTGTCGATCGCGCCGTTCTCGATCAATTCGAGAAACCAGTCGCCCACCATGCCAAACGGATCTTCAGTCCGCGCCGATCACTGAGCGCCCCGGCCACCGCAACGGCCAGTCTGCCGATACCCAGTTGCAACGTGGCGCCATCCGGCACCAGATTCGCCACGTGGCGGGCGATTTGCCGCTGCACCTCGCTCGGCTGTTCCGTCGGCGATTCGAGCAAGGCTGCGTCGCTCCTTCGCGCAATCACCACGGAGCTGCTGTGCAATCGGCCGGCTCCGCGCGTCATCGGCGGGTTTTCGTTCACCTCGACCAAGATCAAGCTTGTGCCGGTTCGTGCGGCGGCGTGTAGTACAGCGCGTTGCTGCCGCTCGCCTGCTGGATGCGCGCGAGTTCGGCCTTGGCCACCACGCCCAGGTGGACCTCGTCGGGCCCGTCCGCGAAACGCAGGGCCCGGCCCCAGGTCCACAACAATGCCAGTGGTGTGTCGGACGTCAACCCCATCGCACCGAACACCTGCATGGCGCGGTCCAGCACCCGCGTCTGCAGCCGCCCCGCGAGCACCTTGGTGGCCGACACGTCGACACGCGCTGCGCGGTTGCCTTCGCGGTCGATGCGGTCGGCCGCACGCAGCACCAGCAGGCGGGCCTGGTCGATCTCGATCCGCGACTCGGCGATCCAGTCGCGGATGTTGGCCTGGTCGGCCAGCCGTTTGCCAAAGGCACGCCGCTCCAGCGCCCGCTCGCCCATCAGGTCCAGCGCCAGTTCACACTGGCCGATGGTGCGCATGCAATGGTGGATACGTCCCGGGCCCAGCCGGGCCTGTGCCAGCTTGAAACCGGCGCCTGGTTCACCCAGCAGCGCCTCGGGACCCACATGCACATCCCGGAACAGCACCTCGCAATGCCCGTCGACAGACAGGTGGTGCATGATGGGGAGGTTGCGCAGGATGCGTACGCCGGGCGTGTCCAGCGGCACCAGCAGCATCGAATGGCGCTGGTGCGCGACGCGGTCCTCGCCATCGTCGCAGACACCCATCACGATCACGAAGCGGCAGTGCGGATGCATCGCGCCGGTGGTGAACCATTTGCGACCGTTGACCACATAACCGTTGCCTGATGGGCGGATCGTGGTCTGGATGTTGGTGGCGTCGCTGGACGCCACGTCCGGTTCGGTCATCGCGAACGCGGAACGCATCGTGCCGTGCAGCAGCGGCAGCAGGTACTTCACACGCTGCTCCGGCGTGGCAAACAGGTGCAGCAACTCCATGTTGCCGGTGTCAGGCGCGCTGCAGTTGAAAACTTCTGATGCCCAGTACAGGCGCCCCATGGTTTCCGCAAGCGGCGCGTATTCGATGTTGGACAGGCGCGTGCCGGGTTCGTCTTCACCCAGCGCTGGAAGGAACAGGTTCCACAGGCCTTCGTCCTTAGCCAGTGCCTTGAGATCGTCGATCAACTGCGTCGGGTGCACGCCGCGCTCGGTCAGGTCGTGCCACTCGCGGTGGTGCGGCAGCACCAGCCGGTCCATGAAGTCCTGCAGCCGCGCCTGCAGCGCCTGTGTCTTCGCGTTGTACTGAAAATCCATGCTTGTCCTCGGGTGGTGGCGCAATGTGCGCCGGAAGGTCTGGTGCAGGCATGGTCGTCGGCCTGCACGGTCTGGCTGGACAGTGTCCCGCTGCGCCGGCACCGTCGCCTTGCGCCAGATCATGGCGGGGCAACGGCCGCTCGAGCCGGCAGTCACCAGCGCGACGCAGGGCCGATGCCCTACTTCGCTCCGGCCGCCGACGGGGGGCGGCCCATCGTGAAGCCGCCGTCCACCACCATGAGCTGCCCGGTCATCAGGCACTGTGGATCGAGCAGCCACGCGATTGCGCTCGCGACGTGTTCGGGCGTGGCCACTTCGCCCAGCAGTGAACTGTCGGCGAACTGCGCCTTGACTCGCTCATAAGCCACGTCGCCCAGGCCCTCCTGCATCCAGCGGCCCTGGATCATGCCGGGCAGCACTGCGTTGACGCGGATCGCCGGCGCCAGCGTGCGCGCCAGCCCCAATGTGAGCGCGTTGAGCGCGGCCTTCGACAACACATACGGAAACGAACTGCCGTTGCCGATCTGCCCTGCCACCGACGACACATTGACGATCACGCTGCCATGGCCCATGTGGCGGGCAGCGGCGCGCGCCATCTGGAACGGGCCGATGGCGTTGACGCCGAAGATGGCCTGAAAATCTTCCACCTGCACCCCATCCAGGTTGGACAGGGGTACAAACCTGGTGGCACCTGCGCTGTTGACCAGCACGTCGATACGGCCCCAGCGCGCCATCGCATGGCCCGCCAGGTCTTCACACGCTTTGTCCTGGGCCACATCACCCTGGATGGCCAGTGCATCCGCACCGGCGGCGACGCATTCGGCCACCACCGATTGCGCCCGCTCGGCACTGCGGTTGTAGTTGATGAGCACCTGGTAACCCTTGCCGGCCAACAAACGGGCCGTGGCGGCCCCGACGCCACTGGCAGCGCCGGTGAGGATGGCGACCTTGCGTTGCGCGCTCATTCGGCGACCTCCGTGCTGCGCACTTCGGTACGAGCGCCAACGGGCGGCCGTGCGGCGCTCATGCTGCGCCCTCGCCACTGCTGTCGGTCTTGAAATACTGGCGCACCACCGACTCGGCGATGACAGCGGGTTTGTCCTGTCCGTCGATCTCTATGGTCACGGCAAAAGTCAGCTGGAGGCCGCCGGCGATGTCCTCCAACCGGCCGAGCAGGAAGCGCCCCCGCACCCTGCTGCCAGCGCGCACCGGGTTGGTGAAACGCACCTTGTTCAGGCCATAGTTCAGTCCCATTTCGCAAAACGGCAATGACAGATGGGCTTCATAGAACTTTCCCAGCAATGAAAGCGTGAGGAACCCGTGCGCGATGGTGCCGCCGAAGGGCGATGACTTTGCAGCACGCGCGGTGTCGACGTGGATCCACTGAAAATCCTCCGTGGCCTGCGCGAAGCGGTCGATTCGCTCCTGGGGCATCGGCACCCAGTCGGTTAGGAACACTTCGCGGCCGACCTGCGCGCGAAGTTCGCCGAGGGTGCCAAGACTGACGGTACGGGACATCTTCAAACTCCTTGGTTCGGGGCCAGCTTGGCCAGTAGTTGAGCGCGCAGATCACGTTTGACCAGCTTGCCGTTCGCATTGCGCGGCAGCGGTGCGAGCGAGAGCGTGAAACTCTCGGGCACCTTGTAGTCGGACAGGCGCGACTGGCAGAACTCGGCCAGATTCCCTTCGCTGGTACCGGCCTCCTTGAGCATCACGAAAGCGTGTACCCGTTCGCCCAGCACCGGACAAGGCTTGGAGACAACCGCGCATTCCTGCACCGCCGGATGCGCGTACAACACGTTCTCGACCTCGATGGTGTAGATCTTGTAACCACCGCGGTTGATCATGTCCTTGATGCGGTCCACGACCTTCACATACCCCTGGGTACCGATCGAGCCGATATCGCCCGAATGCCAGAAACCGCCGGTGAAATTGGCCGCGGTCGCGTCCGGGTTGTCCCAGTACCCGCGCACCACCATCGGGCCCTTGATCCAGATCTCGCCCAGCGTGTCGGAAGGCAGTTCGCGGCCGTCGGTGTCCATCACGCGCATCTCGGCGCAGGCCAGCGGGGCGCCAACGGTGTCGTTGTGCGCCGCTGTCTGGCCCGGAGGCATCAGGGTGGACGGCGAGGTGGTCTCGGTCGACCCGTAGCAGTTCATCAGGGTCAGCGACGGGACCTTGGCCGCCAGCGTGGAGATGGTCGCCACCGGCATCGGGGCACCACCATAAGCGCCGATCCGCCAGTTCGAGATGTCATGCTGGTCGAAATCACTCTGCAGCAGGCACAGGTTGTACATCGCCGGCACCATCAAGGTATGGGTCATGCGCTCAGTCACCGCCAGCCGCAGGAAGTCCGCGGCCTTGAACGCCGGCATGATCACCAGTTTGCCGGCGCAACGCAACATGGTCGTGATCAATGCCACCAAGCCCGTCACATGGCTCAGCGGCACGGCGCAAATCGAACTGTCGGTGCTGCCCAGGCCCATCGCGATCTGGTAGTGCATCGACGAATGCACCACGCCCAGGTGGGTCAGCATCGCCCCCTTCGGCCGTCCAGTGGTGCCGGAGGTGTAGAGAATGGCCGTCGTGTCTTCCTCGCCCACGGCGGCAGCCTGCACAGCCGCTCCGTATGACAGGAGCGCTGCATAGTCTTGCGAGCCGGCGCAGGAGCCTCCCACCGCGATGCGGGTATGCAGCGCCGGCACATCGGCGGCCGACGGCAACAGGTCGGCCAGGTCGGCCTCATGCACCAGCAGCGATGCCGCGCAGTGGGACAACATATAGGCCAGGCCGGGGGTCTGTTCGCGGATGCTGATCGGCACTGTGATAGCACCGATACGCACGGCCGCCAGCAAGGTCACAACGAACTCGCTGCGGTTGCCCAGCAGCAGCGCGACCCGGTCGCCGCTGCGCACGCCATGCGCCACGAGCCCGGCGGCCACGCGACCCGACTGCTCCAGGAGAGCGGTGTAGGACAGGCGTTGCGCGCCGCACACCAACGCGTCGCCATCCGGATTGCATTGCACCGCCTCCAGCAGCATGGCGTGTATGCTGGCCGGGCGTTCGGCGAAACACGGAACCACCCGGTCGCCGTAATGTGCTTCGAGCCGCATGGGCGGCCAGATATCGTCCCAGGCATTCATCAGATTACCCCCCACGGCGCAACCACGGCCTCGCCGTCCATGAACTCGACCGCGCGCCGGGCAAACGCGCCACTCAGCCCGCCGACTTCGGCCGCATTGGAGCCCGCCGCGTTG
Organism: Rhodoferax sp.; assembly: GCA_043776215.1. GTDB lineage: Bacteria > Pseudomonadota > Gammaproteobacteria > Burkholderiales > Burkholderiaceae_C > CAISIP01. The sequence goes on from JAYVRP010001008.1 coordinate 36,603, forward strand.
CCACTTGCCGCACGCGCAGAAATGCCCTCGAAGATCACTGCCATGCGAAACAGCGCAAAAGCGAAGTGGAACGCGGTGACACCGTCGCGTCGGCCGCAACACCGGTAGTAGTGCTGCAGGTATTCCGCCTCTGCCGGGATGCCGAGCACCGCAAGGTCAAGCCCGCGTATGCCGCCGTATTCGGACGGCAAGGTGCGCCAGGCCATGCAGTTGAAGGCCACGTCGGCCAGCGGATGCCCCAGTGTGGACAGTTCCCAGTCCAGCACCCCGACCACACGCGGCTCGGTCGGGTGGAACATCAGGTTGCCCAGCCGGAAGTCACCATGGCTGATGGTGGTCTCGGACTCATCGGGGATGTGTTCGCGCAACCAGACCGCGAGGCGTTCGACATCTGCGTCTTCGCGGGTTCTGGACAAGGCCCACTGTCTGGTCCAGCGTGCGATCTGGCGCGAGAAGTAACTGCCCGCACGGCCGTAGTCCGCCAGCCCGATGGCAGACCAGTCCACCTGGTGCAGCGCCGCCATGGTTTCGGCCATCGACAGGTAGATGGCATGCCGCTCGGAAGGCGCCATGCCCGGCAGGGAACAATCGGGGAAGACCCGCCCGGCCAGGCGCTCCATCAGGTAGAACGGCGTGCCAACCACCTCGCGCCCTTCATGAAAAAGCACCATGCGGGGTACAGGGAGTTTGGTCGGCCCCAGAGTCTGCATGATCCGGTACTCGCGGTCGACTGCATGCGCCGACGGCAACAGGCTCGACGCCGGTTGCTTGCGCAACACCAGCGAACGGTTGTCAAAACTGACAAAGTAGGTGGGGTTCGACTGGCCACCACCGATGCGCTCGATCCGCATCGGGCCGCACAGGTCGGGCAGGCGCGCTTCCAGGAACCGCTGCAACACCTGCGAATCGAAATCCATCACATCCTCCATGGGTGGTGGCCCTGGCTGAAGCACCCCAAGTGCTGCATCTGCGAAATGCTCATGCTCCCTCCTGCGGCGGTGCGTCCGCCAGCCGGAGTTGCATCGTCGCGGCGTCGATATCCAGGTCGAGCAGCAACCAGATCGCCGCCTTCTGCCAATGCAGACCTGGACGCAGGGTTGCGTAGACCCCGCCGGACAGCGCCTGCGGCAACACGAACTTGAGCGCGCGCAGGCCGGGCAGTTCGTATCGCTGCACAGGCCCGGGCACCACGCGGTTGAGCATGGCCTGCACGGCGGTGGCGGTCAGCGCATCTTCCAGCAGTGCGTAGGCCGCGTCATCACGGGCGACGAGGGTCAGGTCGAGCACATCGCCCTTGTCTCCGGCGCGACCCGCAGCGATGTCTCCGACTCTCATGACAGGCTCCAGACAAGCTCGGGCCGCACCAGGCCAGGCGCGATGAATCCGTCGAGCACCTCGATGCGGTTGCGCCGTTCGCTGCGCACACTGCAGCCACCGGCAGGGCCTGAAAGGGTCAAGGCATAAACCTCGTCCTCGATCACCTGCGCCATTTCCAGGTCGACGCAGCGGGCAGACACATGGACGCGCAACTCTGCCGGCCTGCCGCCGCGCAGCGACCCTGCCCGCAGCACCGAGTCGACACCCACGACGTCGATCGCCACATCTTCCGCAGCCCATGCCGACAGGCGCAGGCGCAAGGTGTCGGCGGCGCGGTGCGCACGGTCCCATGCAGCGGTGCCGGCAAAGCCGATTTCACAATCGGCGATGAAGCCAGGCAGTTCCAGGAACCCGGCGACCTTGAGTGTCGGCGGCGGGCCCAATGAGCGGGCGCCTGCCATGTGCACCGTGTTGTGGCCGGTCTGCGTGAAACGGATGGCCGAGAAATCGAGGACCAGGTCGGGCGTGGCATACCGCGCGGGGTCGTGTACCTCGTACAGGAGTTGCAGGGTGCAGGTGACTGCATCGAGCATGGCCGGTGCGCCATCGAGCACCGTGATGTCGGCCGAACCGTCGGCATACACATGCGCCAGCGGATAACCCAGGGCGGCAAAGTCGGCAGCCGACAGGCCTGCACCGGGGCGCGCACCACCCACCGGCTCGTAGTTCCCACCAGTGAGTTGGCCGCCGCATTCGAGCAGGTGGCCCACCGCGATGGCGCCGGCCAGCGCGGCCTCGCCATGCTCCAGGTGCTTGCGCGCCGACGCCGCGAAAAGGGCTGAATCGGCGACCCGTCCTGTCACCACCACATTGGCACCGGCATCGAGCGCATCGGCCAGCGGCGCGCTGCCCAGGTAGGCATGGGCGCCGATCAGGCGGCCCTGCATCGGCCGCACCCATGCCACCTGCTCGCGCAGATGCATCACGTCGTCGCCAACGACCGCCGCGACACGTTTGCCGGCCAGGCCCAGTTCCCTTGCCAGCCGGGCGATGGCGACACCGGCAGCGCGCGGATTGGCCGCGCCAAGGTTCGAGACAATGCGACAGCCCGTGCCGGCCGCAGCAGGCAACAACGGCGTCAGGCGCCGGCGCAATCGCGGGTCGTAGCCTGCGTCCGGATTGTCGGCCCGCGCCTTGATCGCCGGCACCAGTGTGCGTTCGGCCAGGCACTCCAGCGCGACGGTATCGACTTTGCCGGATGCGGCCAGGGCAACGGCCGGGTCGATGCGGTCACCGGCAAAACCGGCGCCGGCACCGATGCTGCACACGGACTTTCGCGCTGTATTCATGGATGTCACAGCCCCATGTAGGAACGTTGCACGTCAGGGTCGCGCAGCAGGTCTTCGCCGCGCCCGGTCTTGAGGATGCCGCCGTGTTCGATGATGTAGCCCCGCTCGCACATGCGCAGGGCATTGCCCACGTTCTGCTCCACCAGCAGCACCGACAGCCCCTTGGCCTTGACCAGCGCACCCACCATGTCGAACACCTTGTCGACCATGATCGGCGCCAGGCCCAGCGAAGGCTCGTCGAGCATCAGCAGCTTGGGCAGGGCCATCATGGCGCGCGCCACCGCACACATCTGGCGTTCGCCACCCGACAAGCGGCCCGCGAGCTGGGTGCGCCGTTCGGCCAGGATCGGGAACATGGCCATGACCTCGTCCAGCGACTCGCGCATGCGGGCGCGCGCCACACGGTGGTAGGCGCCGAGCTCGAGGTTCTCCAGAACGGTCATGAACGGGAACAGGCGCCCGCCCTCGGGCACCATGACAAGGCCACGTTCGGCAGCGCTGTGGGCCGGCAGGTTGGTGATGTCGTGCCCGTCGAAGGTCACGCGACCGGACCGGGCACGCAAGTGGCCGCTGATCGTGAGCAGCAAGGTCGTCTTGCCGGCGCCGTTGGCGCCAACCACCGACACGATCTCGCCGCGTGCGACCTCGACCCGGATGCCGTCGAGCACCGGCAATTCACCATACCCCGAGAAGAGGTCTTCGACCAGCAGTATCGAACTCATAACCCCCCCAATTCTTCAACCCGGTGCCCATCCCCCAGGTACGCCTTGACGACGTCGGGCGAATTGAGGATCTGGTCTGCCGTGCCCTGCGCGATAAGGCGTCCGCGATCGAGCACCACCACGCGCTCCGAAAATGCGCGCACCACCTTGAGGTTGTGCTCGATGATCAGGAAGGTCAGGCCGCTCGCATGCAGCCCCTGCAGCAGCTCGATCGCCTGGCCGACCTCGCTCTGGTTGAGACCGGCCATGACTTCGTCCAGCAGCATCACCTCGGGCTCCAGCGCCAGCGCGCGTGCCACCTCCAGCCGGCGCCGTTCGCTCAGGGTGAGGTCGCCAGCGCGCCGGCGCGCGTGCTGGACCAGGCCAACCTTTTCCAGCACCGCCATCGCCTTGTCGCGTGCCACCGACAACCTGGAATGGCGCATGAACGCGCCGATCATCACGTTCTCCAGGGCGTTCAGCGCGATCAGGGGTTTGGCGATCTGGAACGTGCGTCCCATGCCCAGGCGCGCGCGTTCATGCGGCGCCAGCCGGTTGATCTGCGCGCCGCGCAGCCGCACCTCGCCGGCGGTCGGAGCCAGTTGGCCGGTCAGCAGGTTGAAGAAGGTTGTCTTGCCGGCGCCGTTGGGGCCGATGATGCTGACGATCTCGCCCTTGCTGACCGACAGCGACACATCGTCCACCGCGCGCAGGCCCAGAAAATGCTTGCTCGCATTGTTGACAACCAGGAGTTGCTCAGCCATGTTTCTTGCCCCCCTTGCGGCGAATGCGCACCAGCAGATCGTCCACAGCCCCCACGATGCCGCGCTTCATGAACAGCGCCGCGAGCACCATCAGCAAGCCCAGGATGGCCAGGTTCATGCCCGGCAGGGCGTTGGCAAGTTCGGCGCGCAGGAAGTTCTCGAAAGGTACGATCAGCGCGGCGCCCAGCAGCGGCCCGGCAATCGTGCCGACCCCGCCGATCAGCGACAACAGCGCAAACTTGACGCCGACCTCCTGCAGGTTGAAGATGGTCGGCGGGTCGATGAAGCGCAGGTACATCGCGAACAACGCACCGCCGATCGCTGTCAGCCCGGCGCTCAGGGCCATGCCCCGAAGCTTGACACCCAGCACGTCGATACCTGACGCACGGGCAGAATCCTCGTCCTCGCGCACCGCCAGCAGGTAATAACCCAGGCGGCTGCGCCGCAGCACGACAGTGATGGCGATCACAATGGCCACGAAAGCGAACATCAGCAACGCATACTGCCAGCGCTCCCGGAAGATCATGTTGCCGAACCCGGCCTTGAACGGAATCATGATGCCGCGCGGCCCGCCGGTGAAAGACTCGAAGTGGTGCGCGATGACGAAAGCCACCTCGTTGAATGCCAGTGTCGCGATGGCAAAAAACGGCCCGCGCAGCCTGAAGGTGGGCCAGGAAATCAGCATCGCGACCAGCGCGGCGAAGACAGCGGTGGGGAGCATCGTCAGCCACGGCGACAGGTCGTACGACACGTACAGCCTGGCGGTCATGTAGGCACCGATGCCGAAGAACACACCGTGTCCAAGCGAGAACTGCCCGCCAAAACCGCCGATGATGTTCCAGGATGCAGCCAGGCCACCCATCAGGTAGGTGAAGGCGATGATGTTGAGCCAGTGCGCATCATCCACGAGCAACACAAAGGGCAGGAACGCGAGCGCCATGCCCACCAAGTACTTGAGCAACACACGGGTGCCGGACTCCACGCCCGATTCCGCGGCCGACGGGGAGGCGCCCGAACGCGTGTTTGAATCAGTTTTGTTCACGGAATCCCACCTCTTCTGCGCCGACCTGGCCCATCAGGCCGGACGGACGGACGATCAGCACCACCAGGAAAATGATGAACCAGATCGCGTTCTTCAACGCCGGGTCGATGTAGTAGCCGGCAAATGCCTCCACCACACCGACGACCAGGCCACCGATGTAGGCCCCCCAGACGCTGCCCAGGCCGCCCAGCACCACTACGGCGAATGCAGCCAGGATGAAGTTGCCGCCGACGCCGGGCGTGATCGAGTAGATCGGGGTCAGCAGCGCGCCCGCCATGCCCGCCAGCGCCGCGCCGACGCCGAAGGTGAGAAGAAAGGTGCGCTCGACATTGATCCCCATCACCCGTGCGGCGCGTTTGTCCTGGGTCACCGCCCGGATCGCCTTGCCAGTGATGGTGTGGCGCAGGAACAGGTGCAGACCGATGGTGATCAGCGTGACCGCCACCAGCGTGACGACCCGCACCACACTGATCCGCAGGTCGCCAAGCGTCAGCACCTCGGTACCGACCTGCCCGCCGATGCTGTAGGCCTCGCCGCGCGACACCGCCAGCATGATGTTCTGGAACATCATCAGCAGGCCGAAGGTCGCGAAAATCTGCATATTCGACTCGTTGTGCAGGGGCTGGATCACCAGGCGCTGGATCGCCACGCCGAGCAGGCCCACCAGTGGCGCCACGAACAGCACCGACAGGTAGGGGTTGATGCCCAGGTAGGCGTAGGCGTAGTAGCTGCCGTACATGCCGAACATCACCAGTTCGCCCTGCGCGAAATTGACGATGCGCACGACACCGAAAATCAGGTTCAGGCCGATGCTGACGAGGCCGTAGATGCCCCCCAGC
>JAYVRP010001009.1:0-11145 GCA_043776215.1 Rhodoferax sp.
ACCCTGTTCCTGAAGGCTTTCGGGCCTTTCACCAACACCACGCTGGATTTCACCGGCCCGGCCAACCTGCATGTGATTTTTGGCACCAACGAGGCCGGCAAGTCATCGGCACTGCGGGCCATGGCAGACTTGCGTTACGGCGTGCACGCCCGCAGCCAGGACAACTTCGTGCACAGTTTCCAGAGCATGCTGGTGGCGGGCAGCCTGGAAGATGCTGCCGGGCGCGTGGTGGGTGTGGCGCGGCGCAAGGGCAACAAGGACACCCTGATGCTCGCCGACCCCACCACCGGTGAGCCCCTCACCGGCTCGCAGGTGCCGCCCGATGTGTTGCTGGCGCTCACGGGCGGCGTGGCACGCGAGCAGTTCGAGTCCATGTACGGCCTCGATTCGGATCGCCTGCGCAAGGCCGGGCGGCAGTTGGTTCAAGGGGAGGGTGATCTGGGCGCCACCCTGTTCGAATCGAGCACCGGCACGGCCAACATCCGGGCCATGCTGGCCACCCTGCAGGCCGATGCCCGGAAGTATTTCGCGCCGCGTGGGCAGACGATGGTGCTCAATGAGGCCGCCCGGCAGCTGGAAGAAGCCAAGCAGCGCTACAAACAGGCGCTGACCAAGCCGGAGCAATGGAAGACCTTGAACCGCGCCCACGAACAATCGGTGGCGAGCCTGGCGGAGGTGCGGGCCCGGCTGGTGGTGCAGCGCCAGCGCCATGCGGAGTTGACCGAGCTGCGCGCCGTGGAACCCTTGCTGCGTCAGCTGGATCAGGCCGCGCGGGAGTGGGCGCTGGTGCAGCACCATGTGGCGCTCGGTGCCGATGCGCGTGAGCGCAGGCTGGCGGCCCTGCAGAAGCAGGCGCAGGCGCAAGGCACGATCGCGGAGGCCGACGAGGTGCTGCTGCAGTGCCAGCGTGAGTGCGAAGGCCTGGTCATCGAGCCCGCACTCATCACCAACGCCGTGGCCATCGAGCGGCTGGCGTCCGACATGGCGGTGGCCCGGCGCGAGCGCGAAACCCGTGTGCGGCTGCAGGCCTCCACGCAATCCGAGGCGGAGCAGCTCCAGTTGCAAGCCGTTCGCATGCTGGGTGCCGCGGAGTCGTTCGAGAGCCTGGAGGCGCTGTTTGCGCGCACACCGTCCGGGGCGGAGCGCGCCACCACCGAACGCCTGCTGGACGAGTCGCAGGGTTTGACCCGGGAATTGCAGCAGGCCGAATCGCAACTTCGCAGCGCACGCACCAAGCTGGCGCAACAGCAACGCGACATCCCCCAGCCACCCGCCGTGGACTTGCGTCAAGCCTTGTCCCTGGCGTTGACCGAGGCGCAGGCATTGGGTGATGCGCAAAGGCGGCTGGAGGCCCTGTCGGCCGCGCACTCCGGCGAACAGCTCAAGCTGGACCGTTGCATCGCCGACCTGGGCCTGCAGTCTGCGGAGCAGCTCGTGGTGTCGCGCTGGTTGGCGCCGTCAGACCTCGATAGCCATGAGCGCGCCCATGGCGAACTGGTGGCCAACACATCGCTTCACGCCGACCGGGCGCAGAAAATTCAGGAAGACCTGACCTCGCAGGAAAGACGCCGAAACGCGCTGGCAGCGGTGGGCGAAGTTGTCACGGCTGATACCTTGCGGCAGGCCAGGGGGGCGCGCGACCAGGGTTGGCGTCAGATCCGAGCCATCTTCATCGATCGACACGATGGGCCCGGCACAGGGGGCTCTGGCGCTGCAACGGGCGCGGGGTTGCCCGCCGCATTCGAGCATGTGCAGACGGAGGCTGATCGGCAAGCCGATTTGCTGCGCGAAGGCGCGCAACGGGCTGCGGAGGTGTCGGAGTGCGAACAGCGTATCGGTGAGATGAAGGCGGCGCTGGTCGAATTGCGGGACGAGCAAGCGCGAGACGATGCATCGTTGAAAGCGCTGGAGGCTGGCTGGTCAGAGCGCCTGGCCGCGCTGGCCCTGCCGAACCTGTCTGCCGCAGCGGCCCGGGACTGGTTGCGCCTGCGCACATCCGGGCTGGACCTGCATGAGAGTCTCAGGGCCAGTGGGCGAACTGTTGAAGAACTCAGGCAACAGATCGCCGACGCTACCGGGCGCGTGTCCTCTGCCTTGGCCACCGTGGGGCGAGCCCCCTCCAGCAACGCCCGGACTCTTGCGTCCGTGGTGGCGGTGGCCGCCACCGCAGACCGGGAAATCACGCTGCAGGTGCATGCCGCGCAACGGCGCCTGGAGGGCATCCAGACCCTGCAGCAGGACATCGATGATGGCGAGGGCACTGCCGCTGAACTGACAAGCCGTCTGGCCCAATGCCGGAACATGATCGACGAAAAATGCAGCGCGTTGTTGTTGGCGGCCGGCGCCTCACCTGAAGCGGTCAAGGCGCGGTTGGCCGAGTTCCAGCTTTGGGTCAACGATTACGGCTTGCATGTGGAGCATTTGACACAGGTCAGGCAGGCGCTCGCCAGTGACCAGAGCATCGCAGACGACGCCCGGGCCCTGGCGAGGTTGTTGCAGGAGCCGATGGGTGCCCACATGCCGGCATGGGTTGACGGCGTCGTGCAGAGGTTGGCATCGTCCCGCGCCGCCACCTCGACCAGACTGAATGTCGACCAACGCATGGGTCAGGCCACCAGAAGCAGGGCGCGCGCGGAAGCTGAGCTGGCAAGCGCATCCCGGACGCTCGCGACCTTGCTGGAACAGTCCGGTTTGGCGAATGTGGACGATTTGCCCGACGCGGAGACCCGGTCCGACCAGCGCCGACTGGCGACCTCGCGCTTGCAGGAGTTGACCGAACAATTGGCCCGCACCTCGATGCAGGAGGTGGACACGCTTCGGTCAGCCGTGGGCCACCAGGACAGCGCGGCCATCGACACGGAGAAGCAGACCTGCAACCTGGAGATCACGCGCCTGGAAACCGACGAGGGCGCGGCGATTGCCGCCGAATACTCGGCACGTTCGGCATTGGCCACGGTGGACACGTCCGGCGAAGCGGCCCAGGCACGCGAAGACATGGAGTCGGCCATCGCGCGCTATCGTGCCGGCGTGCGGCCCTGGGCGCAGCTGAAGCTGGCTGAAGCCCTGTTGACCGAGGCCCTGCGCCGCCATCGCGACAAGGCGCAGGGGCCGGTGGTGCAGCTTGCGGGTGACTACTTCAAGCTCATCACCGATGGGCGCTTTGTGCGTTTGCTGGTCGACGATGAAGGCTCCGAGCCAGTGCTGATGGCCCAGCCCGGAACCGGCAAACCGATCAGTATTGGCGCGCTCAGTGAAGGCACCGGCGATCAGCTCCACCTGGCGCTGCGGCTGGCGGCGCTGCAGGTGCAGCGCACGCCAGACCGCACGATGCCGCTGGTGCTGGACGACGTGCTGATCACCTCCGACGATGTGCGGGCTGCCTGTGTGTTTCACGCGCTGGAAAAGTTTTCGCGCGAGGCGCAGGTGCTGGTGTTCACCCACCACCAGCATCTGGTGGACATCGCGCTGCGCTCGGTGGCGCCCGGAGGTTTGAAAGTGCACCAACTACCGTCAGCGTTTCAGGGCAACCCGTGAGCTTGTCGATCTTTGCAATGAACACGGCACCGTTCGGGTTGAGTGATCAGCGCAACACACACAGCACCGTTCGGGTTGAGTGGTCCGGGCAACACACACATCACCATGCGGGCTGAGTGATCCGTGCAACACACACGGCACCGTTCGGGTTTAGTGATCCGTGCAACACACACATCACCGTTCGGGCTGAGTGATCCGTGCAACACATACATCACCGTTCGGGCTGAGTGATCCGTGCAACACACACATCACCGTTCGGGTTGAGTGATCCGTGCAACACACACATCACCGTTCGGGTTGACTGATCCGTGCAACACACACATCACCGTTCGGGTTGAGTGATCCGTGCAACACACACATCACCGTTCGGGCTGAGCCTGTCGAAGCCTGCAGCCCTCTCACAGGACCGTCCTGAGCCTGTCGAAGGGCGCATCCCGATCGGTGCCATGATTTCCAAAAACCTCCATGTGGCGTCAGCCCATGAGCGTGTGCCACGGCATCATCAGGCCCCCATGCATAATGAATTACACGTCGGACAACAACCAATACGAGGAATGCTCGGGAATGAGCGAAGCTGTTCGTCCGTACCAATACAGGGCCTTGCCCGGCAACAGTCGAGCTGTGTCCACCATCGACGAGGCGCTGGGCGCCGGTTATGGCCTCTTCGCCGGCGCGCCCAAGGCCTGGGCCAAGCAGCGCTTCACCCGGGAGCGTGCGCGCCGGATGCAGCGTGAAACCTGTCACCCGCAGCAGGAGAGCCACACCGAGGCGGATGGCAGCCATGTGTAGTCGGCGCCGCATTCGGACGATCGCCCGATCTTGGAGGACATCATGCGGTTTGGGGTGGATGTGCAGGTGCTGGAGCCAAAGGAGTTGCGGAGCAAGGTGCAGCCGAGTTTCTTGGAGGCAGCGGCCAAGTATGGACAGGGCGAAGTTGTGACCCCGATGCTCCCCTTTGCCCCCGGCGCCCGCGCCGTCATCCGCGACGAAGAATGGCTGATCCGCCGGGCTGACCCGTCCACCGATGGCGGCTGGCTGCTGACCTGCGATGGCATCTCGGAGCTGGTGCGCAGCCAGTCGGCGCTGTTCCTCACGCATCTGGAGGGCGACATCGAGGTGCTGGACCCGGCCACCACGGTCCTGGTGCCCGACACCAGCCCCACCTACAACGCCACGCTGCTGTACCTGGAGAGCCAGCGCCGGCGCACGGTGCCCAACGACGAACGCATCCACCTGGGCCACCGGGGCGTGATGAACCTGGTGCCCTACCAGCTTGATCCGGCCTTGCAGGCGCTGCGCCAGCCCCGCGCCCGCATCCTGATTGCCGACGCGGTGGGCCTGGGCAAGACCCTGGAGGCCGGCGTACTGGCCACCGAGCTGATCCAGCGTGGCCGCGGCAAACGCATTCTGGTGGTCACGCAAAAGGCGATGCTGACCCAGTTCCAGAAGGAGTGGTGGAGCCGCTTCTCAATCCCGCTGGTGCGGCTCGACTCGGTGGGCCTGGCGCGCGTGCGCAACCGCATTCCGGCCAACCACAACCCGTTCAACCACTTCGACCGCAGCATCATCTCGGTCGACACCCTCAAGAGCAACCTGGAATACCGCAACTACCTGGAGAACGCCTGGTGGGACATCATCGTCATCGATGAATGCCACAACGTGGCCGCCAGGGCGGGCGAGTCGGGTGTGTCGCGCCGCGCCCGGCTGGCCCGCCTGCTGGCGACACGGTCCGACACCCTGATGCTGCTGTCGGCCACGCCGCACGACGGCTCCGCGCGCAGCTTTGCGTCCCTCATGAGCCTGCTGGACCCGACCGCCATTTCCGACCCGGACGACTACACCCCCGACGATTTCAAGGCCAAGGGCCTGGTGGTGCGCCGCTTCAAGAAGGACATCCGCGACCAGGTCAGCGCCGATTTCCAGGAGCGGGTCACGACCTGCCTGCGCCAGGGTGCCAGCGCGCTGGAAGAGGCCGCGTACCGCGCCTTGCTGGACGTGCCCTTCACGCAGGGCGGCCAACACCGCGCCGGCAAGCAGCAGGAGCTGCAGCGCGTGGGCATGCAGAAGGGCCTGTTTTCCAGTCCGGCAGCGGCCCTGGAATCCACCACCAAGCGCATCGCGCTGCTGCAGACCAAGGCCAGCCCGACCAGCGACGAGGCCCAGGAGGTTGCGGGCCTGCAGGATCTGGCCCTGGCCCTGCAGGCACTAACAGGTGACACCACCGCCGCCGGGTTCAGCAAGTACCAGCGCCTGCTGCAAGAGCTCCGCGCCCCTGCCTTTGGCTGGCAGATGTTGGACGCCAATGACCGCCTGGTGATCTTCTCCGAGCGCATCGAAACCCTGCGCTGGCTCGAACGCCGGCTGGCGCAAGACCTCAAATTCAAGGCCAACCAGCTGGCCATCCTGGACGGCCAGATGACCGACACCGACCAGCAGGCGCTGGTCGAGCGCTTCGGCCGGCAAGACGACACGCTGCGCGTCTTGCTCTGCTCGGACGTGGCCAGCGAAGGCCTCAACCTGCACTACTTCTGCCATCGGCTGGTGCATTTCGATTTGCCCTGGTCCCTGATGGTGTTTCAGCAGCGCAATGGCCGGGTGGACCGTTATGGACAGAAGCACCAGCCCCACATCGTCTACCTGTTCACCGAGTCGGTGAACGACAAGGTGCGGGGTGACCTGCGTATCCTGGAGATCCTGCAAGCCAAGGACGACCAGGCCAACCTGAACCTGGGGGACCCGTCCGCCTTTCTCAACGTCTTCGACCCCGACAAGGAGGCCGACAAGGTGGCCGGCTTCATGGCCGATGGCATGACACCCGAGCAGGTGGAAACCTCGCTGGACGCGGCCGCCGCCGCAGACAACGACAACGAAGCCGACTGGATGATGACGCTGTTTGGTGCCGCCCCGGCCACCCCTCAGCCCGCCAGCAGCCTGGGCCAGATCGCCGAGGCCCCGTCGCTGTTCAAGAGCGATTACCACTACGCCAAGACCGCGCTGACGCAGATCAACCAGCCCGAGATGGTGTGCCAATGGACCGCCCACGACAAGGAGCAGCTGATTGCACTCACCGCCCCGCACGACCTGCAGGAGCGCCTGCGCCAGCTTCCGCGCGAGGCCATTGCGCAAGACGACCACTACAGCCTGTGCGCCGACCCGGCCCGCATGGCCGACGCCATCGAGCTGGCCCGCCAGGCCAAGGCGGAAGACGCCACCTGGCCTGCCTTGCACTACCTCTGGCCGCAGCACCCGGTGATGGACTGGCTGGGCGACCGCGTCATGACCCACTTTGGCCGCCACCGTGCGCCGGTGCTGCAATGCGCCAGGCTGCGCCCGGGCGAGCAGGCCTTCATCCTGATGAGCCTGGTGCCCAACCGCAAGGGCCAGCCCCTGCTGGTGCAGTGGCAGGTAGCCTGCCGCCAGGGCAATACCGGGCCCTTCACCCTGGAGCCGTTCGAGCCATTTGCCCAGCGCACCGACCTGCGTGCCGCTGGTTTGCCCAACCCGGGCCAGACCGAGCCGCTGGCCATCGCCACGCAGGCGCTGCAGGCGGCACTGCCCCACGCTGTTGCCGCCATGCACGCCCACATGGTGCGCTTGCAGGCCGAGTTTGCCGCCCAGTGTGCGCACCGCCTGTAAGACACGCTGGCGGAACTGGAGCGCCTGCAAACCCGCCAGATCGAGCAACTGACCACGCGCCTTGCAAGCCAGCTGGAAGCCGTCCGGCGCGGCCGCTTCGAGCGCCGCCGCCAGCAGATCGGGCGTGTGTTCGACGACTATCGCCTGTGGGTGCACGACACCCTCACCACCGAGCCCCAGCCCTGGATCCAGGTGCTGGCCGCCCTCGTCAGCCCGCTGGCTACCCACACCGCAGGAGTCTGACCATGCCCATGCTGGACGCTGTGCAGACCTTCGCTGGTATCAGCAACGAGAACGAGTTCTACAGCCACCACTACCTGGCCGAGGTGTTCCGGGGCGACATCAAGGACCGGCTCGACGCCTGGGATGCGGACGAAGCCCTGCACCCGGGTGACGACGCCCACCGCGCCGCGCCCAAGCGTCTGGCCGCCTGGGCACAGAGGTGGTTTGCGCTGCGCGGCCAGATCACCCGCGCACGGGACGACGCCGAGAAATGGCAACTGTTCGTCCAACTCCAGACCGGTCTGCTGCAGGCCCTGGGCTACGACGCGCCCGCAGTGGGTGGCCCCGGCACGCCCAACACCCTGCACGAACTGGTGGCCGGCCATCCCTTGCCCTTGTGGCACCTGCTGGGCAAACCGGGCAGCTGGGGCCAGGCGGCGGTGTTGCAGGCCCCGCACCTGGCCATCGTGCCAGCCTACCAGCCCGGCGCCGAAACCGAGGATGTGCTCGACCACCAGCTCCTGCCTCTGCATTACGCGGGTGATGCCGTGCCCTCGGCGCTCCAAGGCGAGCCCTGGGCCGGCATCGTCTCGGAGGCACTCTTTGGCGCCGAAGCCGCTCCGCGTTACCTGCTGGTGCTGGGGCTGGACCACTGGCTGCTGCTGGACCGCTACAAATGGCCCAACAACCGCGCCCTGCGTTTCGATTGGCCCGACATCCTGGACCGCAAGGACAACGCCACCCTGCAGGCCGCCGCCGCCCTGTTGCACCGCGACAGCCTGGCCCCGGGCGAAGGCAGCAGCCTGCTGGAGAGCCTGGACGAGAACGCCCACAAACACGCCTTTGGCGTGAGCGAAGACCTGAAGTACGCGCTGCGCGAAGCCATCGAGCTGCTGGGCAACGAAGCTGCCAACCAGTTGCGCCAGCAGGCGGCCGATGCCAAGAAGGGGTTTTTCAGCGGCAAAGACCAGCTCGACGCAGCCGACCTCAGCCTGGAATGCCTGCGCATGGTCTACCGGTTGTTGTTCATGTTCTATATCGAGGCGCGGCCCGAGCTGGGTTATGTGCCCATCACCAAGAGCGAGGTCTACCTCAAGGGCTACAGCCTGGAATCGCTGCGCGAACTCGAATTGCAGCCCCTGAACACCACCCATGCGCAGACCGGTCTTTATTTCGACGCCACGCTGCGTCGCCTGTTCAGCCTGGTGGCCACGGGTTGTGGCTTCGAGCAACACCGGGGCGAGCAGCAGCACCTGGCCGGTGCGCTGGCCGGCGCCAAGGACACATTCGCGCTGGCACCGCTGGACAGCCGCCTGTTCGACGAGGCCACCATGCCCCTGTTGGCCCGGGTGCGTTTCCCCAATGCGGTGTGGCAACGGGTCGTCCGCCTGATGTCCTTGTCGGGCGGCAAGGGCCGCGGCCAGCGCCGAGGCCGGGTCAGTTACCAGCTGCTGTCGATCAACCAACTGGGCGCGGTGTACGAGGCGCTGCTGAGTTACCGCGGGTTCTTTGCATCGGAAGATCTGTACGAGGTGCAGCCGGCGCCGAAGAAGGCGGGCCGGGCCGCCGCCGAGGACGATGCCGGGGACTCCGCCGACGAAGAAGATGCAGACGACGAAGGGGCAAGTAGTGGTGGTGCGCATCGCGGTGCTGCCGGCAACACCCATGCCACGTCCGCCCACAGCCTGCTGGAGAACGCCTGGTTCGTCCCCGCCAGCCGCCTGGCCGACTACCGCGACGACGAACGCGTCTACGACCGCAACGACGCCGGCCAACAGGTGCTGCGCCGCCACCCGCGCGGCAGCTTCATCTACCGCCTGGCCGGCCGCGACCGGCAAAAGAGCGCCAGCTACTACACGCCCCAGGTGCTGACCCGATGCCTGGTCAAGTACGCGCTGAAAGAGCTGCTGAACAGCGAGCGGGTGAAGCAGGCCGACGACATCCTGACCCTCACCGTCTGCGAGCCGGCCATGGGCAGCGCGGCCTTCCTGAATGAGGCCGTCAACCAGCTCGCCGATGCCTACCTGGAGCGCAAGCAGTCCGAACTGGGCAAACGCATTCCGCACGACCATTACCCACAGGAACTGCAGAAGGTGCGCATGGTGCTGGCCGACCGCAATGTGTTTGGTGTGGACCTGAACCCGGTGGCAGTGGAGCTGGCCGAAGTGTCCTTGTGGCTGAACGCGATTTACGGCGAGGAAGACGATCAGAAGCGCCCCTTGCCCGCGCGGGTGCCCTGGTTTGGTTACCAGCTGTTTGCCGGCAACAGCCTGATCGGCGCGCGCGCCCAGGTGTTCCCGGCCGGCAAGCTGGTGCGCGGCACCAAACCGGCCTGGCACGAGGAGCCGCCGCGCCCGGTGGCGCTGGCGCAACCGCGCCGGGCCGACGAGATCTGGCACTTTCTGCTGCCCGACCCCGGCATGGCCGACTATGCCGACAAGGACGCCAAGAAGCTCTACCCCGGCGACTTCGCGCGTATCAAGCAATGGCGCAAGCTGTTCAACGCCCCGCTGGCCCCGCATGAAGTGGCGCGGCTGCAGCAGCTCAGCACCAAGGTGCAGGAACTGTGGGACGACCACACCCAGGCCCTGGTGCGCGACCGCGCCCGCACCGAAGACCCGGTGGACGTATGGCCGCACCAAAAGGACGGCAAGGGCTCCAACAGTGGCGACCTGCGGGCAGCCGTCAGCCGCGCCCAGAAAGAGGCCATCCGCCGCCAGGGCCTGCTGAACGAAGACGGCGACCTGGCCACGCCGTTTCGCCGCCTCAAGCTGGTGATGGACTACTGGTGCGCATTGTGGTTCTGGCCCATCACCCAGAGCAACACGCTGCCCAGCCGCGAAGCCTGGTGGATGGAGGTGGGCGCGATTCTGGAGGGCAACGTGGTGGACATCGCGCAGCAGCCCGAGCTGGACCTGCAGCCCACGGCCCCGCAGGCGCCGCAGGTGCTGGTGCCCGCGGTGCAGCCCAGCTTCGACGGCTTCGAGATACAGCTGCCGCTGACCCAGGAGGCCGACCAGCCGAATCTGCACGACAAGTTCGGCCAGCTACGCATCAGCCGGCTACGCGAACATTTTCCGCGCGTGAAGGTGGTGGAAGGGCTGGCTGCCAGCCGGCGCTTCATGCACTGGCAGCTGTGTTTTGCGGATGTGCTGCTCGGTGCCCGGTCGGGTGCCGATTCCACGTCCGGCACCCGGCCGGGCGCCGATGCACGCTCTGGCGGCGGCTTTGACCTGGTGCTGGGCAACCCGCCCTGGCTGAAGGTGGAATGGAACGAGGCGGGTGTGCTGGGCGAGTTCAACCCGCTGTTCGCGATTCGCAACTTCAGCGCCACCGAACTGACGAAGAAGCGCGAGGACGCCTTTGCGCGCCATGCAGGCTTGCAAGCCGCCTGGACCGCGGAACTGGAGGAGGCGGAGGGAACGCAGAACTTCTTGAATGCGGTGCAGAACTATCCGCTCTTGGCTGGAATGAAGGCCAATTTGTACAAGTGCTTCATGCCGGTGGCCTGGGGCTTGAATGGGCCGCTGGGGGTGGCTGGGCTGCTGCATCCCGAAGGGCCGTACGACGATCCGAAGGGTGGCGGCCTGCGCGAGGCGCTGTACCGGCGCTTGCGGGCGCATTTTCAGTTCGTCAACGAGTTGGCGTTGTTCGCCGAGGTGCATCACCTCACCAAGTACAGCGTCAACATCTACGGCCCACAGCGTGATGCGCCGGCATTCGATCAATTGGCCAACCTGTTCGCGCCTGCCA
>JAYVRP010001010.1:0-3245 GCA_043776215.1 Rhodoferax sp.
TTCGATGGCGTTGCCGGCCAGGCCGCCGCCGACGGCACCCAGGATGGTGGCAACGGAACGTCCGCCGCCTTTGCCGATCTGGTTGCCGAGCACTGCACCGAGGGCTCCGCCGGCCACCGCGCCAACACCGGTGCCGGTCTTGGCATTACGCTGGATCGGTGTCACGGCTTCGACCGTGCCGCAATTGGCGCAGATCGCGCGTGGCGCCACAGGAACCGGCTGACTGGTGATCACTTGCGACTCGGTCAGCACGGACGGGGCACCGGAACCCAGCACACCCGTCTGCCCGGAGCCGCCCGCAGCGGCCACGACGGGTGTGGGTGCCGGCATCGGCTGGGGCGCTGCGACGACCGCCGGTGCCGGAGCAGGAACCGGGGCCACGGCCGCCTTGGCGACAGGCCTCGCTGCAGGGGGTTTCATCACCACGACCGGTGGCTTGGCGCTTGGGGCCACCAGGTCTTCCTGATGGGCCAGCGACTCGGTGGCGGGCACCGCCCGGGCGGCGGGCGCGGACAGTTCAGGAGTTGCGGTGCTGTTGAGTGCGGCCAACGCCGCGTGGCCGTCCACCGGGCGCGACTGCACGTAGACGAGGCTGGCGCCCAGAGCCGCCACAGACACCCCCAGCACACCGACGGCGGCCCACAGGGGTTTGGTGTTCGCGGCGCCTGCTGGCAGGGTGTTCACGCTTGCATTCATGGTGTTGTTTCCTTCATGTTGGTTCAGCCCGTCCTGTCCGACGGCCGACAACGTCAAAGGTAATCAACTCCTGTCGCAAACAGTGTGCTTGTTTGTAACCCCAGGTAAAGTGGGCCTGCGCGCGTTGTGCACTAAGTCACAAGGCGCGTTTTTCGTGCGCCTGGCGCCGGCCAGCGCGGTGTCAGGCGGGGGTCCGTGCGGGCAGCACCCATTGGGCACGTGGAAAATGGCAGGTGTACCCGTTCGGATAACGCTCCAGGTAATCCTGGTGCTCGGGCTCGGCTTCCCAGAATGGCCCCGCAGGCTCGACCTCGGTGACCACCTTGTTCGGCCACAGACCGCACGCGTTGACGTCGGTGATGGCGTCATGGGCTTGTTGCCGCTGCGTGTCCGATACGTGGTAGATCGCCGATCGGTAGGCCATGCCACGGTCGTTGCCCTGCCGGTTCGGTGTGGTCGGGTCGTGGATCTGGAAGAAGAACTCCAGCAGCTTGCGGTAGCTCACTACGGTGGGGTCGAACAGGATTTCGATACCCTCCGCATGGCTGCCGTGGTTGCGGTAGGTGGCGTTGGGCACGTCTCCGCCGGTGTATCCCACGCGCGTAAGCAGAACGCCCGGCATCTTGCGGATCAGGTCCTGCATGCCCCAGAAACAACCACCCGCGAGTACTGCACGCTCTTTTGTCGCCATGATGTCAATCCTTCTTCCGTTGGTGATGCGGCCAGGCGCATTCGCCTGGTCACTGCTGGCACAGGCGCAGTGTCGCGCAAATCGCTGGCGGCGGCACTGCATCCCTGACGCAAAAAGGGTAATCTGTGGGCCAGTCGCCCCTTGTGGCGCAGCATTTTCAAGGTGCGCCATGTCCACCAATGATGCCAAGACATTGAAACTGCTGAAGACGTTCGGCCCGCGGCTGCCGCCCGATACGCTCAGGCGCTAGATGGTGGAAAGTTGCCGGGCCAGGCTCCGAAGCGCCTGCTCCAGGCGCTCGAAACCGCGCAACCGTGGGTGCGTGCCGAGGCGTTGCCTGATCCGCAGAGTGAAAGTGAACCCGCTTCGGGCCTCCGTACCCCAACCCGTTGAGCGCGGGCACGGTCCCAGCACGAAAACTAGAGATTCGATCCCACCAGTCGCTGCAATTCCGACGCTTCCATCCCGCGCCGGCGCACCATGTCGGCTAGCTGGTCGTCGCCGATCTTGCCGACGTTGAAGTAGGTGCACTGCGGGTGCGCAAGAAAGAAGCCGCTGACGCTGGCCGCCGGCATCATGGCAAGGCTGTCGGTCAGCGTCATGCCGATCTCGTCGCAACGCAGCAGGTCGAACATGTCGCGCTTGACGCTGTGGTCCGGGCAGGCCGGGTAACCGGGGGCAGGCCGGATGCCGCGGTATTTTTCGGCGATCAGGTCGTTCACGTCCAGCGCCGCCGCTTCATCCGGTGCGTAGCCCCATAGGTCGGTGCGCACGCGCTGGTGCATGGTTTCGGCAAAGGCCTCGGCCAGGCGGTCAGCCAGGGCCTTGAGCATGATGGCGGAGTAGTCGTCGTGGTCGTCTTGGAAGTACTTTTCCTTCTTGTCCACGCCGACACCCGACGTGACCGCAAAGACACCGATGAAGTCCGCGACGCCGCTGCTTTTGGGCGCGACGAAATCGGACAGGCAGCGGCTCGGGCGCATCACCCCGTCGATCACCTGCTTCTCGGTCTGCTGGCGCAGGCCGTGCCAGACCATGGCCACCTCGGTGCGCGTCCCGTCGGTGTAGATTTCGATGTCATCGTCATTCACGGTGTTGGCGGGGTACAAACCCACAACGCCGTTGGCAGTGAGCCATCGTCCCTCGACCAGGCGTTTGAGCATGCGTTGGCCATCCGCGTAGACGCGCACGGCCTCGGTGCCCACGACCTCGTCCTTCAGGATGGCCGGGAACGCGCCCGCCAGATCCCAGGTCTGGAAAAACGGGCCCCAATCGATGAAGCGCGCCAACTCGGCCAGGTCGAAGTTGCGCAACAGGCGCCGGCCCACGAATCTGGGCACGGGCGGCAGGTAAGCAGACCAGTTGATCGGTGTCTTGTTGGCACGCGCGCGCGCCAAAGGCCACATCGGTGTCTGCTTCTTGTTGGCGTGTTGCTCGCGCACCCGGTCGTAGTCGGTCTGCAGTTCGGCGAGGTATTTGCTGGCACTGTCCGACAGCAGGCTCTGGGCCACACTGACACTGCGCGACGCATCCGGCACATACACCACCGGACCGTCGTAATGCGGTGCGATCTTGACCGCCGTGTGCACGCGCGAGGTGGTGGCGCCGCCGATCAGCAGTGGAATCTTGCGCAGGCGGAAGTGCGCGTCCTTCTGCATCTCGCCAGCCACGTATTGCATTTCCTCCAGGCTGGGTGTGATCAGGCCGGACAGGCCGATGATGTCGGCTCCCTCGACCTTGGCCCGGGCCAGGATCTCGTGGCAGGGGACCATCACACCCATGTTGACCACATCGAAGTTGTTGCACTGCAGGACCACCGTCACGATGTTCTTGCCGATGTCGTGCACGTCGCCCTTGA
>JAYVRP010001011.1:0-3245 GCA_043776215.1 Rhodoferax sp.
CATCGTTTCAGTGGACGAACCGATCGATGCCACGCAGTGCGCCGGCAAGGAGAACTGCCTTGGCGAGGGCGCGCGGTGCATGACCCATGACCTGTGGGCCTCGCTCAATGTGCGCATGGTCGAGTTCCTGGATTCCGTCACCCTGCAAAAGCTGGTGGATGATCAACTGGCCAAGGGCCTGCAGGTCGAGGACAAACCGCATGTCAAACGCGCCATCTCCGCCATGCCGGTGGCCAAGCCGATTCGTATCAATGCCCCCAACTCGGTGTTTGCCCTTGGCAACGCTTTTTTGAAATCCTGAGTACTCCCATGGACATGACCCCCCATTTCCCGATCTACATGGATTACAGCGCCACCAACCCGTGTGATGAGCGCGTGGTCGATGCCATGGTGCCCTGGTTGCGCCAGCATTTTGGCAACCCGGCGTCGCGGAGCCACGCATGGGGCTGGGAGGCGGAGGAGGCGGTCGAGAAAGCCCGTAGTCAGGTGGCCGATCTGATAGGCGCCGATCCGCGCGAGATCGTGTGGACGTCGGGTGCCACAGAGTCGAACAATCTGGCATTGAAAGGTGCGGCCGGCTTCTACAAGACCCGCGGCAAACACATCATTACCGTGAAGACGGAACACAAGGCCGTGCTCGACACCTGCCGCGAGTTGGAGCGCCAGGGGTTTGAGGTCAGCTACCTCGACGTTCAGGCTGACGGCTTGCTCGATCTGGAGGTGTTCAAGGCGGCGATCCGTCCGGACACCATCCTGGCCAGCGTGATGTTCGTGAACAACGAGATTGGCGTGATCCAGGATATCGCTGCCATCGGAAGCATCTGCCGCGCCAAGGGTGTGATCTTCCATGTCGACGCAGCCCAGGCAACGGGCCGCGTGGATATCGACCTGGCCAGCCTGCCGGTGGACCTGATGAGCCTCACGGCCCACAAGACGTACGGGCCCAAGGGGATTGGCGCCTTGTTCGTGCGGCGCAAACCCCGCGTGCGCATCGAGGCGCAGATGCACGGTGGCGGGCATGAGCGCGGCATGCGCTCGGGCACCTTGCCCACGCACCAGATCGTCGGGATGGGCGAGGCGTACCGCATCGCCAAGGCTGAAATGGGTGCCGAAAATATCCGGATCCAGGCCCTGCACGACCGCATGCTGGCCGGGCTGAAGGATGTGGAGCAGGTGTTCATCAACGGGCACCTCGACAAACGCGTGCCGCACAACCTGAACATGAGTTTCAATTACGTAGAGGGCGAATCCTTGATCATGGGTATCAAGGGCCTGGCAGTGTCGAGCGGGTCCGCCTGCACCTCCGCGAGCCTGGAGCCCAGTTACGTTCTGCGCGCCCTGGGGCGCAGCGACGAGTTGGCCCACAGCAGCCTGCGCATGACCATTGGCCGCTACACGACCGAAGAAGAAATCGACTACGCCATCACCACCATCAAGCAAAACGTCGCCAAACTGCGCGACCTGAGTCCCTTGTGGGAGATGTTCAAGGACGGCATCGACATCAGCACCATCCAGTGGGCCGCCCACTGATGCCTGCATATCCTGTATCCAGAAAGAGGTAACACCATGGCTTATTCCGAAAAAGTGGTAGATCACTATGAAAACCCGCGCAATGTCGGGTCGTTCGACAAAGGCGATGAATCGGTAGGGACCGGCATGGTCGGCGCCCCGGCTTGTGGTGACGTGATGAAACTCCAGATCAAGGTAAACCCGCAAACCGGCGTGATCGAGGACGCGCGGTTCAAGACCTACGGCTGCGGCTCTGCGATTGCGTCGTCGTCGCTGGTGACCGAGTGGGTCAAGGGCAAGACACTGGACCAGGCGGCCGCCCTGAAAAACAGCCAGATTGCGGAAGAGCTGGCCCTGCCGCCGGTCAAGATCCATTGCTCCATCCTGGCCGAAGACGCCATCAAGGCGGCAGTGGACGACTACAAGAAGAAACACACGCACTGATACCGATATGTCCGTCACCCTTTCCGAAGCCGCAGCGCGGCACGTCACGCGGTACCTGGCCAAACGGGGCAAGGGCGTGGGCGTGCGCCTGGGCGTCAAGACGACGGGCTGCTCGGGTCTCGCCTACACACTGGAGTACGTGGACGAACTCGCACCGGAGGACCTGGTGTTCGAGGGCCACGGCGTCAAGGTGCTGGTCGATCCGAAAAGCCTGGCGTACATCGAAGGCACGCAGCTCGACTACGTGCGCGAAGGCTTGAACGAGGGTTTTCGATTCAACAATCCGAATGAACGCGACAAGTGCGGATGCGGCGAATCTTTCCGGGTGTGAGTTCCAGCTCAGCGACGCATGCGGTGCCGGGGGAGTCGGCGTGAGCGATGTCAGCCTGTCGCTGGCCTCCAGCGACTTTGAGTTGTTCCAGATTCCGGCACGTTTCACGCAGGACCGTGCCGCCATCGATGCGCGCTGGAAAGATTTGCAGCGTGAAGCCCACCCGGACAAGTTTGCCGCGCACGGAGCAGCCGCGCAGCGCTTGGCGATGCAGTGGTCGGTGCGGATCAACGAGGCCTACCAGCGACTCAAGGATCCCTTGACGCGGGCGTCGTATCTGTGTGAGCGCGGTGGTGTTCCGGTGAATGCTGAAAGCAACACGGCCATGCCAGCGCAGTTCCTGATGCAGCAGATGGATTGGCGCGAAGCGCTCGAAGAAGCCCGGACGGCGGCCGACGTCGATCAGCTTCATGCGCAGGTGATGGCCGCGCGGCATGAAGCGTTGCAACAGTGCGCACAGGCGCTCGACGAGGAGCAGGATCTGGCGCAAGGTGTTGCCCTGGTGCGCTCACTGATGTTCATGGAGCGTTTTTGCGACGACATCGAGAAGTGCTCCGACGCCTTGGCCGCGCCATCCACCCTGAGCGGGTCCACCTAGGCCATGTGACTGAAAAATATTTATGGCGTTGTTACAGATTTCCGAACCGGGGCAAACCCCGAAACCGCATGAGCGCCGCATCGCCGTCGGTATTGATCTCGGCACCACCCATTCGCTGGTGGCGGCCATGCGCAATGGTGTTGCCGAGTGCTTGCCCGATGAAGATGGCCGTGTCGTGCTGCCATCGGCGGTGCGTTACATGGCCAACACCCGGCGCCAGATTGGCTTCGATGCCCTGGCCGCCGCCGCCACAGACCCCCAAAACACCATCACCTCGGCGAAGCGGTTCATGGGGCGCAACCTGCGCGATGTGACCGACCGAAGCCGCATGCCCTACCGGTTTGTCGACAAGCCGGGCATGTT
>JAYVRP010001012.1:0-3243 GCA_043776215.1 Rhodoferax sp.
CGGACAGCGTCTCGGCTGCCATCAAACCGGCAGGCCCCGCACCCACCACCACTACTTTTTTCATAGTTCACCAGGTTCCGGCCGAAGTCGATATTGACTTACGGCCGATTCAATCATGGCCCCGCCGGCGGCCTTGGACGCGGCACGGACCGTGGCTCGTGGCTGCCAGGCAGCCGGACGGAAGCGCCACGTGCTCGCTGAGGGCATCCAGACAACGCTCGTGTCCTACCTACGCGCATGCTGTGCAGCTCTTTTCGGGCCACGGGATTGGGCTGGGTGCGCCGGTGGCGACACCATCTTGTCAGCGATAGCGCCGGCGCCGCGTTCGGCTTCACGATGACACGATGAATTTTGCTATGCCACGCATAGCAGCCGGCCGCTCGATGGCCGGAGTTGGTTTCTGTCACAATTTCCCCACTGTACCTGTACCAGTACCGAACCAACCCAAGGAATCGCCATGGCCAACGACCTCATCAAACACGTGTCCGATGCTTCTTTCGAGGCGGATGTGCTGCAGTGCAAGCAGCCGGTTCTGGTGGATTACTGGGCGGAATGGTGCGGCCCCTGCAAGATGATCGCGCCGATCCTTGACGAAGTCGCGACCGGTTACGAAGGCAAGCTCCAGATAGCCAAAATGAATGTGGACGAGAACCGCGACATACCCGCAAAATTCGGAATCCGTGGCATCCCGACACTCATGCTGTTCAAGGATGGCCAACTGGCGGCGACCAAGGTGGGCGCATTGAGCAAATCCCAGCTGACCGCGTTCATCGACCAACAACTGGCCTGATCCTTCGCACTGAGCAGCAAGACCGGGCCCCGGAGCCATTTCGCGGCCCTTTTTGCTGTCATAATCTTTTCAGTCCACCGGCGCCGGAAGTGTGCCGGTTCGAGATCCCGGTTTTGAACAGTGTGGTCAAGGCATCTATCTAGCCTGTACCGCCACCCCCCACGGCTTCACCCAGTCCACCCCCTCCACTCCCTGTCTGGTAATTCCATGCACTTAAACGAACTCAAGGCACTGCACGTGTCTGAAGTCCTCAAGCAAGCCGAAGAGCTTGAAATCGAAAACACCGGCCGCATGCGCAAGCAGGAGTTGATGTTCGCCATCATCAAGAAGCGCGCGCGCACCGGCGAGCAGATCATTGCGGACGGCGTGCTGGAAATCCTGCCCGACGGATTCGGTTTCCTGCGCAGCCCGGATACGAGTTACACAGCCAGCACAGACGACATCTACATCAGCCCGAGTCAGGTTCGCAGGTTCAATCTGCACACCGGCGACATGATCGAGGGCGAGGTACGCACACCCAAAGATGGCGAGCGATATTTCGCTCTCAACAAACTCGACAAGGTCAATGGCGGTGGCCCGGAGGACAACAAGCACAAGGTGATGTTCGAGAACCTGACGCCCCTGTTCCCGAAAGAGCAGATGCGCCTCGAACGCGATATCAAGAGCGAAGAGAACGTCACCGGTCGCGTCATCGACATCATTGCCCCCATCGGCAAAGGCCAGCGCGCATTGCTGGTGGCGCCACCCAAGAGTGGCAAGACCGTGATGATGCAGCACATCGCCCACGCGATTTCGGCCAACTACCCGGACATCCACATGATGGTGTTGCTGGTGGACGAACGCCCCGAGGAAGTGACCGAGATGCAGCGCACCGTGAAAGGCGAAGTGATCGCCTCGACTTTCGACGAACCAGCGGCACGCCATGTGCACGTGGCGGAAATGGTGATCGAGCGCGCCAAGCGCCTGGTCGAATTGAAGAAGGACGTGGTGATCCTGCTGGACTCCATCACGCGCCTTGCACGGGCCTACAACAACGTAGTGCCGTCTTCGGGCAAGGTCCTGACCGGCGGCGTGGACTCCAACGCGCTGCAACGCCCCAAGCGCTTCCTGGGCGCCGCCCGCAATGTCGAAGAAGGTGGGTCACTCACCATCATCGCGACGGCGTTGGTCGATACCGGCAGCCGCATGGACGAAGTGATCTTCGAGGAGTTCAAAGGAACGGGCAACTCCGAGATCCACCTTGATCGGCGGCTGTACGAGAAACGCGTGTTTCCGTCCATCCAGCTCAATCGCAGCGGCACGCGCCGTGAGGAGCTGTTGCTGGCCCCGGAGATCCTGCAAAAGACACGCATCCTGAGGCAGTTTCTCTACAACATGGACGAAGTCGAATCCATGGAACTCGTGCTCAAGCAGATGAAGGCGACGAAGACCAATGTGGAGTTCTTCGATCAGATGCGCCGCGGCGGCTGATCGCTGCCCACTGCGAGTCATGCAATAATCTCAGGCTTTACCGCGAAAAGTACATCAGGTGATTCGATTGCGCATAGGGTTGCGCAAGATCTGATGCGGCTGGCGCAACTGAAGGACCCCCCATGAAAGACGGCATCCATCCCAACTACCGCGAAGTTTGCTTCGTGGACCTCTCCAACAACTTCAAGTTCGTCACCCGTTCCTGCGCCAACACGAAGGAAATGATCAAGATGGACGACGGACGCGAGTTGCCGCTGTACAAGCTGGATACCTCCAGCGAATCCCATCCGTTCTACACTGGCACGCAAAAGTCGGTGGACAACATGGGCGGACGTGTCGAGAGGTTCCGCAATCGATTCGGCAAGCCTGCAGCCAAGTAAGACTTGCTCCAGCACTGCTTCAGGGCAGCCCGGGAAACCGTGCTGCCCTTCGCTTTTTGGAGCCACCGACCCGCCGCCTGCGCAGTGATACCGTGAACAAACCCACTCCCGCCATCGTTGCCCAGGCTGGTGTGCGGCGCCTGCCGCGGTTCGCCCTGTTCCTTTTTTGCGTCGCTTATGCCGTGCCGGGCCTCATCGGCCGCGAGCCATGGAAAAACGCCGACATGGCGTCATTCGGCTACATGCTGGAGATGGCGCGTGGGCATACCTCCTGGATGGACCCGTTGCTGGCCAGCATGCGCCCGGAGGCAGACGGGCCATTGGCATATTGGCTGGGCGCATGGGGTATTCAAATTTTTGAGGGGGCGTGGATGTCCCCCATGGCCGCGGCGAGGCTACCGTTTTTCGGCCTGCTGGTGATCGCCATGACCGCTACCTGGTACGCCGTCTACCAGCTGGCGCGCAAGCCGCAAGCACTGCCGGTCGCCTTTGCCTTTGGGGGCGAAGCGAAACCTTCCGACTATGCGCGTGCCATCGCTGACGGCGGCTTGCTGGCGTTGATCGCCAGCCTGGGCCTGGCCCAAATGGCGCACGAGATCACAC
>JAYVRP010001013.1:0-3241 GCA_043776215.1 Rhodoferax sp.
CGCCATCGTCACTGAACTCAACCGACACATCGTTGCCCTCGTGGGTCAACTCGATCGTGATGGTGCCCACCGGCGGTTTGCCGGCGGCCACGCGCAGCGTCGGGTCCTCGATGCCATGCGCCACTGAATTACGCAACATGTGCTCGAAGGCGGGTGCCATGCGTTCGAGCACGCTGCGATCAAGGTCCATCGAACCACCAACGATATCGAGCTTGACCTGCTTGCCGACATCCTTGGAAGCTTGCCGGACGACGCCATAAAGGCGCTCTGAAATTCCCTCGAACTCGACCATGCGGGTGCGAAGCAGGTCGCGCTGGAGCTCCCGCGCCTGGCGTGCCTGCGCGATGAGGTCATCCTCGGTGCTTTCCATGGTGCGCTGCAGATTGCGCTGCACCGTGGCGACATCGGAGACCGACTCGGCCATGATGCGGGTCAGCTCCTGCACCCGGGTGAAGCGGTCGAACTCCAGCGGGTCGAAGTCCTGGGCATGGTCCTTGGCCTGCGCCATGCGCGATTGCATCTGGGACTCCGACTGCACTTCGATTTCACGCAATTGCTGGCGCAGGCGGTCGAGGTTGCCGCCGAGCTCCTTCAGCGCTGAGCGCATCTGGCCCAGGCGTCCATCGAGGCGCGAGCGCGTGATGATCACCTCGCCGGCCTGGTTGACAAGACGGTCGAGCAGGACAGCAGACACGCGGACACTCTGGCCGGCGGCCTGGCGGGCCGGCGCCAAGGCACTGGCGGAGCGGCTGCGGGTGCGCCGGTCCGGCGTTGCCTGCACCACGGCCTCGGCAACTCCGTCTGGAGCAAGCACCGTCGGCTCGGCGACCGCGACACTCGCCGCCTCGGCCGTCCTCTGCGCAAGACGGCGCAAGCCGTCAAAGATCGATTGCAAGACATCGAACCGCGCCAGCATCGGCTCGATCTGCGCACCCTGCAGAGACTCGGTACCGAGGGTCTCGATCGCCGATTCCAGACGGTGGGCCATTTCGCCCAGTCGCATGGCGCCAGCGAGCCGCGCACTGCCCTTGAGGGTATGCAGCACGCGCAAGGCCTCGTTGCGGGCCCCCAAGTTCTCGGGGCGTGACGCCCATTGCCGAAGCGCGCCGCCCAACTGTGGAAAAAGGTCCGCCGCCTCCTCCTCGAAGATCGGGAACAGGTCCGGATCGAGGGCGTCAACCACATCGGTTTCTTCTTCTGCGGCCTGGATCAACGGTGCGGCACCCGCAGCGAACTTTGGCTCCAGGCGCGAAACCGGGCCGGCCACAGGTTCTGGTTCCGGGCTTGCCAGCACCGCCAATGGCGCCGGTGTGGTCGTGCCAACCGTGTGTGACGGCTGCAAGGTTTCCAGATCGTCGAAGGACAGCAGCTCGGAAGCTTCGATTTCGGCTTCAGCACTCGGGAACTCCGTCTCCAGAATGTCTTGCAACGCACTGCGGATCGCTGGGTCCGGCTCCTTGAGGAAGCCAGCCGCGAACTGGTGCAACAGGCGGCGTATCTCCTCGGCCGCGACATTGAACACCCGTGCATGCTCCGGTACCGCCTGGCCATGCAACTGGACGTGCTGCAGGGCATGCTCCAACACACGGGCAATGTCCGACAGCGCCATGAACCCGACGGTTCCGGAACTGCCCGCGAGGGAATGTGCCAGCCCCACTGTGGAATCGCGCAAGGGCTGGTCGAGTTCGAGCTCCCATTCACTCAGCTCCGTCAGCAGCCGCCGGGACCATTCATCCGCCTCGTTGAGGTAGACGTTGTACAGCGGGATACCGATGCGCAACGTGCCGATCACCTTGATCTGGTCGTCGTCGACGTCTGGCGCGGAAAATTCGACGAGCGCTGGTGGAACGTCCGGCAAGGTCGATTCGGGTGCGGCCTCCTCTGCGACGCCTTGCGCGAGTTGCACTGGGGCCGGCGCCTCCACCTCTGGCGGCACATCCACCGGCTCGGGAACAGTGGCACTGGCGGGCTCCTCGGGTGCGACCACTGCACCGACTGGGGCCAAGTCGCCGAAGTCGAAGTCGGCCAGATCGAGTGTCAACGGCTGCGGAGTCAGCGCTGTCGCGATATCGTCTGCAACGAAGGTCTGGGTCGCGACGAAATCCGGCCGCGCCGGCTCTGCCGTGACCTGCCCCAGGTCGGCCATCTGTGTCGACTCGAAGTCCGGGCGCGCGGAAGGCACTGTGAGTTCGGCAGCCTCGAACATCTGCGTCGACTCGAATCCCGGACGCGCGACAGGTGCTTGTCCTGCGGGAACCTCTGCGCCGACAGACAAAGGCGCGGGCTCGACGGGTAGCACTGCGGAGGCTGCGACGACTTCCAGGCTGTCCACCTCCGGCACGGGTAACAGCGGCTCGGCCACCTCCGGGATTTTCACTGGCTGCTCGGGCACTTCTACCGTGCTCAGCTCAGACGGAGCAGTTGGCGCGGCTGTCACAGCTTGTTCGACCGCCGCCGGCAATGAAACCGGTGCCTCCACAGCGACAGGCCAGGGCAACGCAACGCGCTCATTGTTCACGCGCAAGGCATCGGCGGCATGCCGGAAAGCCTGCGCCGACCACGGTGTGGTTGCGCCCGACGCAATGTCCTCGATCCACTGACTCAACTGCTGCATCGCCTCCTCACCCAGCGACAGCAGCTCGCTGCCGGCCGGCTTTTGCTCGGCAAGCCAGGTATTCGCCAACTGCTCCATGGCCCAGGCGGCTTCGCCAAACTCGGCCAATCCGACCATGCGCGAACTGCCTTTGAGCGTGTGGAAGGCCCGCCTCAGAGTCGTCCCCTGCGCCAGGTCCGATGAATTCTCCGACAAGCCCTTGAGCGCCAGTAAACCGGCTTGCACCACCTCACGTGCTTCCTCCAGGAAGATCTCGCGCATCTCGGCATCGTCGTCGTCCAGCACGGCAGGCGCCGCAACTACTGCAGCCACTGGTGCTGGTGCTGGTATGGGTGCAGGTGCTGCGTGTGCACCTGCCACTTCGGCTGCGGGCACCACCTCCATTGGCTGCGCGACGGCTTGCACCGCAGCCTGTTCAGCGTTCACCATCGCGGGTGCAGGGCTTGGCGCCACAGCAACCCCAGCTAACGGCTCGACTGCGACCGCCACTGCCTGCGCGAGTGGTGTTTTGCCGCGGCCCATCACCGGCCGCAACTCACCCAGTTGCTCGTCATACACAAACAGCTTTTTGGCGAGCGCCCGCTGGTAGCTCAACATGTCGATGAGGAACCCCATCGCACCCAGGCT
>JAYVRP010001014.1:0-3236 GCA_043776215.1 Rhodoferax sp.
CCCGGGCGGCGACTGGATCAGCCTCAGGATCGAGAGCACTCCAACCGTCTTGCCGCTCCCGCTTTCGCCCACGATGGCCAGGCATTCCCCCTTGTCGACAGAATACGAGATGCCGTTAAGGGCATGTACGACACCATCAACCGTGTAAAACTTCGTCCTGAGATCTCGGACTTCCAGGAGCTTCGGTGCCGGCCCGGAACGGATATGACCAGGGTCACAGGTTGCGCCCGCGGGCATATTCTCTTGGCTGATACCCGCATGGGACGGGGAGGAGCCCACGCTGGTCACGGTCTTGCGACTCCACCGTTCCCTGACACGAAATTGCCGAGGACATTGAACATGAACGCGAGCGGACTGACCTGGGCGGAAGCCAACCGCACTTCCGGGCCAAACAGCAGGACGGGGCACCACAAAAATTTCAGGATCAAGACTTTCAAAGTGCGTTCAACTGAATGGGTGGGGCGTCTCCCAGCACCATGCGCCTGCAGCCTCCAAAGACATTATGTTGTGAACCGATGGCATCACAAATGTATATTTATCCATCGCCTTCGACGAAAAGTGTGCTTGAACCGCGGCGAAATTCGGCAAAGTCGTCGGAATCTTTTTGCCGGGCAAGAACTGCTCTTGCGATTCGAGCAGTTTGCCTGGTTTCGACAGGTCAACATCGCGCAACATACGGACGAGCGGTTGCCAACTGTGCACCATCCCAATTGGCCGAAGTTGGCCGAAGTTGGCCGGAGACCGTTCGACCGGGTGCCTTCGCGATCCGTCAAAATTTCCGATCCTGTCCAGGACTGATCAATGAACAGGTGGGACCCGCAGCTCTCGCATGGTGCGTAGCCAGGCGAGGCCGGCGCACCCTTCAGTGCCTGCCGTGAAATGTCCGCTCTGCGACGGCGAACAAGACACCGGTAACCACGAACGTCAGATGGATGCCGACCATCCAGCCCAGTTCCTGCGGGGTGTAGGCCTTGAGGTTGAGAAAAGCGCCAAGCAGGTTGATGCCGGAGAGCGCCACGATGGAGCCGATGAGCTTGAGCTTCAGGCCGGCAAAGTCGACATCGCCCATCCACTTGGGCCTGTCCTCGCTCGATTTCGCAGCGCCGATCATGGAAACAAAGTTTTCATAACCGCTGAAGATCACCAGGATCATCAAATTGGCCAAAAGCACCTTGTCGATCAGCCCGAGAATCCCGAGCAAGGTTTCGGTTTCGTTGGCGGCAATCAAGGTCGTGGCAAAGTGCAGGAACTCCATCGCGAACTTGAAGGCCAGGCCGGCCAGCGCCAGCGCCAACAGGACGTACATCGGCGCAAGAATCCAGCGGCTGGCGAAGATGAAACGCTCTGTCGCCAGTTCCAGTTTGTCGATAGTTGAAGTTTCTTGCTCAGTGGTCATTTGCGATCCTTGAATTGCTTTCGCACGTCAGCGTGCCCACGCCCAGTGCGGCCCTGCGCGCTGGCGCATACCGGCTATTGTGCGTGATCAGTCACCCGGAAAAGTGCAATGGTCCCCTGCCAGTCCTGAGACGCCGCGGGTTCGACTGGTCATGGCAACGCAGGACCACCCCATGCATGGAACTGTCAGCGGCCCACGTAATGACTTCGATGTGGAGGGATGGGGCCTGGCGCCGGATGGCAAAAAACATGCGCGAACGGCCCACGATGATCCTGCTGCACGGCGGGCCAGGCTTTGACCCCACGCGCTTCAAGCGGGCCTTCTCCACCCGCCGAGGACGACGCCGAGCGCCTGTTCGACAGCCTCGACCTGCCCCCACCCCGGGTGCTACTGCACGCATGCTGGGCCATGCCGCTGCCGACCCATGCCGGCGCCACACATCGCGGAAAAACTCCGCCGCTGGCGTCCGCGGCAGATTACCGGTCACCAGCAGCGGTGGCCGGCGCGAAACGGCGAAGGCAAGGCCAAATTGCCTACCACCTGGAAGCGGCAAAGTCCGGGTGCCTCTTAAAAACGCAATTGCGCCAGCAGTGGTTCGAGCACCTCCGCTTCACGCTGCAGCCTCTGCGCCAACCCGAGCGCCTGGTCTTCGGACAGGTTGCCGCGCGACCCGGCCAGCGCCAGAGTCAACGAAGCGAGTGGTGCGCCCTCCCGGGATCGCAGCGGCACACCGACGGCCGATATCCCCGCTGCGATATCACCCAGGTTAAGCGCGAACCCGAGCGGACGTGAGCGCTCCAGCATCCGCCTTATGCCACACCAACGCGTGGCGTCGCCACACGCGATGGTTCGGCGGTTGTGCGCTTCGACTTCCTTCTGCTCGGCGCGCGGCAGGTGAATCAGTATCGCGACGCCACCGGCGGTCAGGCAGAGAGGACGCCGACCACCGACATCGAGCATCAGTGCCTGCACCGTCTGCTGTCCGTCCTCGCGCGACAGGCAGACCGAATCGACGCCACTGCGGATCTTCAGGAACAGGCTGCCACCCAGCGCTTGCGCCAGCTCGGCCAACCGGTTGCGTGCCAGACGGCCGAGGTCGAAATACGGTGCCGCCGACAAGCCCAGTTCGAACGCCAGCGCACCAAGTGTGTAATGCCGCAAGCCCGGCACACGGGTCACCATGCCCTCGTCACACAGGCTGTTCAGCAGGCGGTGCACGGTGGCCGGGTCGAGTCCGCTCTCGCCGGCCAGGTCGCTCAGCCGCCAGCCGATGCGCGTGTGGCTGGACAGCAGCCGCAGCAGGCCGATGGCGCGGTGCAGCGAGCGGGTGACGCTGGGGCGCCGGTTTGTTTGTTCGGTCACGATTTGCATTCTATGAAAACTGCGCATGGATTGGACTGGCTCGGACCGGCGCACAAGGAATACGATGCATGGGCCGTCCCGTTCGACTCCTGAGGCGCAGTGGGCACCGGGGCGCCATGAATCAGAAAGCGAAACCACCATGCCATTCCCCTCCTTTTCCCTCGTGCGCCGCTGTGTGTGTGTTGCCACCTTGCTTGCAGGCGCCGTCCCGGCTCTGCATGCGCAGGCGTATCCAACCGGCCCCATCAGGGTCGTCGTGCCCTTCCCGGCCGGATCGGGGGTCGACGGTGTGGCCCGCGCAGTGGTTTCACGCATGGCCACCGGGCTGGGCCAGCCAATCGTGATCGACAACCGGGCTGGCGCCGGCGGCAACATCGGCACCGAATTGGTCGCCCACGCGCCCAAGGACGGCTACACGCTTCTTTTCAATGCGACGCAACTGGTTGGCAACCCGGGTATCAGCAGCGTCAAATACGAC
>JAYVRP010001015.1:0-3236 GCA_043776215.1 Rhodoferax sp.
CAGGTGGCGGGCCTGGCCATGCTGCCGGCCTCGATGCTGATTGCGGCCATGTTCTTCACGTCCACCTACTTCAGCTTTCGCGATTGTTTTGAAACCAGCACAGGGGAACCACCATGACCCAGCACCGATTGCAGAACCGGACAGACTCCGAATTGCTGTGGTATCAGCGCCGCAGTTTCCTTGGTGCGGCTGCTGCCTGGACCGCCCTGGGAGGATTCACCGCAGCGCACGCACAACAGCGCAGCAACATCGTCGAACTGGTGGGTGATGCCCAGCTCAACGGCGCCAGGCTGCGGCCCGAACACACCATCCAGACCGGGGACGACATCGTCACCGGCCCGGGTAGCACCCTGATCTTCGTGGTGGGAAATGCCTCGTTCAAGGTGCGCCAGAATTCGCGGCTGGCAGTGGAGCGCGGCGCCAGCCTCTATGCCGTCAGCGTCCTGCGCCTGCTGGCCGGTGGTGTGGCCAGCGTCTGGGGCTCCGGCATGCGGCGGCAGATCGTGACTCCCACCCTCACGGCCGGGATTCGCGGCACCGGGGTGTACACCGAAATTTTTGCCAGCCAGGGCGGTCGCAGTTATTTTTGCAATTGTTATGGCACCGTCGAGATGGCCAGTGGATCCGACTCCATGACCAGCCAGGCCGACTACCACCAGGCCTTCTGGGGTGAAACACAGCCACGCGACGGCCATTGGCTGACCCCGGCTGCTGCCATCAACCACGGCGACGAAGAGCTCGAAGCGCTGGCCCGGTTGGTGGGTCAACGCACCGCGTGGCAGATTGCGGGCCGCAAGGGCGTCAAGGATGGCAAAGGTTACATGGACGACAAGCCCGGTCAAACCCACCCGGCGGGCACACCGGCCAAGTAGTTTGGCGGGCGCCGGGCGTCAGTTCCTGGCTTTGTAGTCGGAAATGGCCTTGGCCAGGTCGGCGTATTCCTCGCAGGTCTTGTTGCCGCAGATTTTTTCCAGCTCAGCGAGGTGTTTTTCAGCTTCCTGCGGCTTTTTGTCCATCAAATACGCTTCGCCCACATACTCGTGGGCGCCCTTGTGTTTCGGATTCAGGCTGAGCGCCGTCTTGTAGTGTTCAAACGCCTTGGGCAGGTTCGGCGTCGCCTGTTTGCGATAGGTGTACCCCAGCAGGTTGTGGACATCCGCATTGCGGGGCTCTTCGCGCACGGCCAGGTGGAGTTCGGCCAGCGACCGCTTCCAGTCCTGCTTCTTGATGGCTTCGCGCGCCAGGTCGATACGTTCGCTGGCGCTGGGTTGGCGCACGGCAGGGCCGGTGTCTGCTGCGAGGGCGCCCCCGCAAGGCAGTATCAGGGCGCTCACACATACCAAAATCGGTAACAGGTTCTTCATTGGAATGCTCCGGGTGGTTGCTTGTTCCAGCACACGGTGCGCCGGTTCGTGGAACATTATCTTCAAGAACTCAAGGCACTGGCGTGAGCTTGGCAACCGACAGTGCCAGCCATTTCACGCCATGACGCGGAAAGCTTATTTGCGCGCGTGCGTCGTCCCCGGTGCCTTCGAGTGTCATTACCGTTCCCTCGCCGAATTTGGCATGGAATACCCGCATGCCGTTGCGCAGCCCGTGGGCGGGTGGCGACTTGCGCTCGGGCAACACCTCCACCTGCCGCACATGCGCATCGGCACCGGCGCTGTGTGCCCAAGCCGCAGAGCCCAGCCCGGC
Organism: Rhodoferax sp.; assembly: GCA_043776215.1. Taxonomy (GTDB): domain Bacteria; phylum Pseudomonadota; class Gammaproteobacteria; order Burkholderiales; family Burkholderiaceae_C; genus CAISIP01. The sequence continues at coordinate 1,696 of JAYVRP010001015.1, forward strand.
ACGGCTGCCAGCGCCCTGGTTGCGCGGGGTGATCCACTTCAGGGCCGACTCGGGAAGCTCATCAAAGAACCGGCTGCGCATGTTGTAGCGGGTCTGCCCATGCAACATCCGTGTTTGCGAATGGCTCAGGTACAGCCGCTTGCGGGCCCGCGTGATCGCCACGTACATCAGGCGGCGCTCCTCTTCCAGGCCGTCGCTGTCGTTCAGCGAGTTTTCGTGCGGGAACAAACCCTCCTCCATGCCGGTGATGAACACACAATCGAACTCCAGCCCCTTGCTCGAATGCACGGTCATCAGCTGGATAGCGTCCTGCCCGGCCTGGGCCTGGTTGTCACCCGACTCCAGGGCAGCGTGGGTCAGGAACGCCACCAGCGGTGACAAGGTCTCGCCAGTTTCCGCGTCCGGCGCCGGCACAGCCAACTCGTCCACCGGGAGCGCCACCGCATCGCGGCCAAAGCCCTCCTGCGTCACAAAACTCTCCGCGGCGTTGACCAGCTCTTCGAGGTTTTCGACCCGGTCCGCACCTTCGCGTTCCGCCTGGTAATGGGTGATCAGCCCACTGACATCGAGCACCAGTTCGATGATTTCGCGCAGCGACAGGCCTTGTGTCTGCGTGCGCAGGGTGTCGATGCTGGCCACGAAGGCCCCCATGTTGGCGCCTGCCCTGCCCGGCACCGCACCCACCGCGTCATACAGGCTTTGCCCGGATGCGCGCGCGACATCCTGCACCTGCTCGAGGCTGCGTGCGCCGATGCCGCGGGGCGGGAAATTGACCACCCGCAGGAAGCTGTTGTCGTCGCCCGGGTTCTCCAGCAGCCGCAGATAGGCCAGCGCGTGCTTGATTTCTGCCCGCTCGAAAAAACGCAGGCCGCCGTACACACGGTATGCCACACCGGAGTTGAACAGCGCCGTCTCGATGACGCGGCTTTGCGCATTGCTGCGGTACAACACAGCGATCTCCTGGCGCGCGCTGCCTTCGCGCACCAATTGGCGCATCTCGTCCACCATCCACTGCGCCTCGGCCAGGTCACTGGTGGACTCGTAGACCCGCACCGGCTCACCGGGCCCCTGGTCCGTGCGCAGGTTTTTACCCAGGCGCCGGGTGTTGTGGCTGATCAGTGCATTGGCGCTGTCCAGGATGTTGCTGTAACTGCGGTAGTTTTGCTCCAGCTTGATCTGGTGGCGCACCCGGAACTCGCGCACGAAGTCGGCCATGTTGCCCACCCGCGCACCACGGAACGCGTAGATGCTCTGGTCGTCATCACCCACGGCCAGTACACAGCCGCCGGAGTGCAGCTCCAGGTCACCCTTCACGCTGCCCGCAGGGTCCGCGCCGGCGAGCATCTTGATCCACGCGTATTGCAGCTTGTTGGTGTCCTGGAATTCATCGATCAGGATGTGGCGGAAACGCCGGTGGTAGTGCTCGCGGATCGGATCGTTGTCGCGCAGAACCTCGTAGCTGCGCAGCATCAATTCACCAAAATCCACCACGCCCTCGCGTTGGCACTGCTCTTCGTACAGCTGGTAGATCTCCACCTTGC
>JAYVRP010001016.1:0-3235 GCA_043776215.1 Rhodoferax sp.
CCGTGGGAGGAGCGCAAGCGTACCACCATCGAGATGGCGCGTGACATGACACCCCGTGTCTCGGGCCTGACCGGTGTCACCGCGTTCCCGATTACACCGCCGTCGCTAGGCCAGGGCTTCACACAACGCCCCATTAACTACGTGATCATCACCAACGACAGTTACCAAAATTTGGCCCAGACCGTGCGCACATTCCAGGACGAACTGGCCAAGAACCCGGGGTTTGTCCAGGTCGATACCGATTTGCGGCTGAACAAACCCGAAATCCGGCTTGAAGTGGATCGCGAACGTGCCGCTGACATGGGTGTCGGTGTCGACGCCATCGCACGCGCGGTCGAGACCATGCTGGGGGGCCGGTTGGTCACGCGTTACAAGCGCGAGAGCGAACAATACGACGTGATCGTGCAGACCAGCCCATCAGGGCGCACCACCCCGGAGGATATCGAGAAGATCTTCGTGCGTGGCAAGGCAGATGCCATGATTCCTCTCTCCGCACTCGTGCAGTTGCGCGAAATCGTGGTGCCCCGTGAGTTGAACCATTTCGGTCAGCGCCGCTCTGCATCGATCACGTCCAACCTGTCGGCCGATTATTCGGTGGGGGAGGCACTGGATTTCATGGATGCGACGGCGCGCAAGGTGCTCAAGCCAGGGTATGCCACGGACCTGAACGGATCGAGTCGCGAATTTCGCAAGTCGGCCGACTCCTTGACGCTGGTGTTCATCCTGGCCCTGTTCTTCATCTTCCTGGTGTTGGCGGCCCAGTTCGAGAGTTTCGTGGATCCGTTCGTGATATTGCTCAGCGTGCCGCTGTCGATGGCCGGCGCCCTGATGGCCTTGAAGTGGTCGGGTGGGACACTCAACGTGTTCAGCCAGATCGGGCTCATCACCTTGGTTGGCCTGATCACCAAGCACGGCATCCTGATTGTCGAATTTGCCAATCAGTTGCGCGAGCAGGGTCTCGACACGCTGGCAGCCATCAAAAAGTCGGCCTCCCAGCGGCTGCGTCCGATCCTGATGACCACTGGCGCCATGGTGCTAGGGGCCCTACCGCTGGCGCTGGCCACCGGCGCGGGCGCCGAGAGCCGACGCCAGATTGGCTGGGTGATCGTCGGCGGCATGAGCCTGGGCACCTTGCTGACAATCTTCGTCGTTCCCACGATGTACACCTTGCTGGCCCGCAAGCATGCGCCCGGGGCCAAGAAAGAAGTGGCCCTGGAGCCGCATGCACCCCACGCGATGCCGGTACCGCATCGGGATCTGGTCGTCGAGTAGAAGCGCTGCGCCAGCTTTTGCGGCTAGATGGTGCCGTCGAACATCATCACGTCGACTTCTTCACCGAGGGCGATCGCGCCTTGGTCGTGGTGCAAGACGATCAGACCGTTCGCCTGCACCATGGAGCTCAGTACGCCCGAGCCCTGGTTGCCGGTGGTGGACACCTGCAAATGGCCCTGCGCATCGATGCCGACGATGCCGCGCTGGTATTCGGTCCGGCCTGGCTTTTTGCGAATGGCTTCGGCACTGCGCGCGCGCAGCATTGGCGGTGTGACAGAGGCGGCGCCCATCATTTGAAGCAGCGCTGGGCGAACGAACGCCAGAAACGTGACCATCACGGCGACCGGGTTGCCTGGCAAACCGAACAGGATCGCCGAGCCACTTCCAGCCGCCGCCGACCCTTCAATCCGCCCGACAGCCATCGGTCGGCCGGGCCGCATGGCGATTCGCCAGAAGGCGACTCCGCCACTGTTACCGGCAAGCTTGTGCATCATCGCCTTCGTGTAGTCGGCCTCGCCGACACTGACGCCGCCGCTGGTGATGATGGCGTCGGCCCGGCTGGCGGCCGTCACAAATGCGGCCTCCAGGGCCTGCGGATCGTCACTCACCACGCCCATGTCGATCACCTCCACGCCCAGTCGGGTGAGCAAGCCGAAGGTGGTGTACCGGTTGCTGTCGTAGACAGCGCCGTCGCGCGGTGGTTCGCCCAGGGTCAGGATTTCGTTGCCAGTGGAAAAATACGCGACCCGCAGCCGGCGGACCACTGTCAGCCGCGCGATACCCAGACTGGCGACCAGCCCCAGCGCAGCAGGCCCCAGCAGCGCGCCACGCTGCAAGGCGGCTCGCCCTTGCATCAGGTCTTCACCCATGCAGCGCCGATTATCACCGCGCACGAGCAGGCCTGCAGGTACACGCACCGTATCGCCGTCCAACGCAACCAGTTCCAATGGCACGACCGTGTCCAGGCCCGGTGGCATGACCGCACCGGTCGTGATCTTCACCGCCTCGTTCGGTCCCGTGCGGCCCCGCCAGACTTGCCCTGCGAGGGCACTGCCGACCACTTGCAAAACCAAGGGCACTTCCGCGGCGAGTGCGCTTCCGTCGAACGCATACCCGTCCATGGCGGAATTGTCGTGCGGCGGGACACTGATCGGAGAGACCAGGTCGTGCGCCAGGACACGGCCGAGGGCATCGAAAATGCCAACGTCCTCGGTGCCATTGACCGGCTCCACGAGTTGCTGCAAGAACCTGTTGACATCTTCGGCGCGCAAACTTTGTGGGTCATACCCCTGGAGATGCGCGGCAATCTGGTTGACAGTGAAGGTCATGGATGCAGGGCCTGCAGTTCGGCGATCGTATTGACGTTGAAAAACGCGTGCGCTGAGTCGAACGGCACCAGCACCGTCTTGTTGCGGCCGGTCCATGCGTCGATCTTTCGACCTCCCGCCCGGAGGAACTCCTCCAGATTCGGCAGCACGGTGCAGCGCAGCAGGCAAAAGACCGGCTGTGCGCGCTGGACGCTAGTGCCGTCCGGAGCCGTCTCCGGTGCCGACACCATCGCGATATCGCTACCGGTGCGCAGCAGTGCTTCCGACAACTGCGCCACCAGATCCGGGGGGAACAGGGGGCTATCGCAAGGGACCGTGACCAGGCAGGGCGTCTCACAGTGTTGCAAGGCGGTGACGAAGCCAGCCAGGGGGCCGGCAAAGTCGGGAATTACATCAGGCCAGACGGGTGCGCCAAACTCTTCGTACTGCGACAAGTGGCGATTGGCATTCAGCATCGTGTGGCCCACCTGCGCCCGCAAGCGCCGCAACGCGTGCAGCGCCAGCGGGACATCGCCAAAGTGCTGCAGGCCCTTGTCGACGCCGCCCATGCGCAGGCCCTGGCCGCCTGCCAGCACGACGCCGGTGATGTGTGCCTTGTCCAGCATGTTCAGCCGCCGATGTAGCTCATTTCCACC
>JAYVRP010001017.1:0-3235 GCA_043776215.1 Rhodoferax sp.
GGCGGCGGCGCCTACCAGATGGCCGAAGACATCGACGACGCCACCTGGGACCGGGTGATCTCCCAGAACCTGACCAGCGTCTTCCATTGCTGCCAGATCGCAGCGCGCCAGATGATCACGCAGGGCTGGGGCGGATCCATCATCGTCACCTCGTCCACGGCCAGCAGTGTCGGCTTCAAGGGCCTGCTGTCCTATGGCGCCGCCAAGGGCGGTGTGGACCAGATGGTGCGGCAGATGGCGATGGAGTGGGGCCGCTTCGGCATCCGTGTCAATGCCATCAACCCGGGCTACACGACGCATCGGCCGCGTTCGGTCTACGACCCGGATTCGCCGGCCGAGCTGGAGGTCCACCGTCTCACGCCGCTGGGGCGTAGCGGCCGGCCCGAGGAGATGGCCGGCCCTGCGATTTTTCTGGCGTCCGACGCATCGTCCTTCGTCACCGGCGTCTGCCTGCCGGTGGATGGTGGCTGGCTGGCGATGTAAGCATCGTCCACGGAACGAGTGATCTGATGGCGTGCTTGTGCATCCTCGCCGGTTCACTGAACCGACTTCCTTCCCACTGCGAATGACAGGAGACCCTCATGCGAACTAACTCCCTCCGACTGCTTCTGGTGTCCGTGGCCTGTGTGCTCGGCGCGGCAGCTCATGGCCAAACCGTCAGGATCACGCCGCTGGGGTCTCATGCGGGGGAGTATTGCGCCACCGACCGGGCCATGCTGTTGGAGGATCCCACTGGCTTGCGGCTGGTCTATGACGTGGGCGCCTCGGTGGCCGGCGGCACCGACCCGCGGCTGGGCGATGTGCACGTGATGCTGCTCAGCCACGCGCACGGTGACCATATCGGCACCAACAAGTTGTCGGCCCTGAATGCCGGTACCTGCGCCCAGCCCGAGACGGTCAGCGCGCTGCCGGCCACCAACATGGGCGAGATCATCGCGGCCAAGAACTCGGCCATCATGACCGGGCTGGAGATGACGTCTTTCCTGGCCAGGAAGGTCGAGACCTTGCGCGGCAAGCCGATCGACAACTGCCCGGAGACCGGGCTGCTGCGCGAGACCGTGGTTCCACAGCCTGCTCCCTGCCGTGCCGGCGTGCAACTCGGTGGCAAGCGAACGTTCAAGATCGCCGGTCAGACCCGTGGCGTGCAGGTGAGCACGGTGTATGCAGCGCACAGCAACAACGGAGCGCGCGTGCTGCTCGCCGAGCCCGGCCGCCTCCCGCTGGTGGTCGACGACCTCACCGCCTACCTGGGGCATGCAAACGGTTTCGTGCTGGTGTTCAGCAACGGCTTGCGCGTCTACCTGTCGGGGGACACCGGCATCATGAGCGAGATGAAGACCATCGTCGGCGATTTCTACCAGCCGCAACTGGCCATCATCAACCTGGGGGCGACCACCATGCCCTCCGAGGAGGCCGCGTATGCGGTCAACACCCTGATCGGTGCTGCGGCGGTGATTCCCTCGCACTCCAGCGAAGGCGCCACCGAAGGCGGCAAGCTCAAGGCCGGCAGCCGCACCGAGGATTTCGTGCGGCTGGTGCCGGGCCGCAATGTGCACCTGTCATTGAGCGGGCGCAGCATGGAGTTTGATGGCGGCGGCAAGTGTGTTGCCGGGTGTTGAACGGCCGGTCGACGCTGCTGCGCCGCGCAACGGGAGAACCCAACCATGAAAGGCCGTGGCATCCGGATCGACGCTGGCGGCGGCGTTGCGGATGCCGGGCAGCCCCGAGGCGTTTGACGCGGCGTCCAGTGCCTTCTCGATGGCACGCGCGCTGGTGATGCGTGAAGGCGTGCGGCAGTTGGCGTGAGCCGCCATCCGTCAAGCGTTCAGCGCGACCCCGATCACGATCAAGACCGCATAGTCCTGCTTGTTGCAGCCGCTCACCGGCGGCATGGTGCCGCCCGGTTCCACAGGAAACGCAGCACCTTGTGCCTTGGCGGGTGTGCAGGAGCCTTCACCCGCGGCAGGCGTGTAGCGGGCGGCCCGACAACCCAGGTGTGTCACGTCGTACAGCGTGGCACGGTCGCCGAGTTCCCAGCGACTGTCGCCGTTCTTGTCGGCCGGATGGATAGTCAGGGAGGTTGCGACATCGCGGTCACCGGTGACGAGGTACTTGCCCGCCAGCGCCGGGAACCGGGGTGGCTCCATGATCAGGCCATGCTCTTCCAGCCACCAGTCCTTGTGGTCGAACTTCCATCCTTGCGGGGCGACGCCACCGTTTTTCTGCAACTGCGCGAAGCGGTCCAGCGACACGCCGCGCGGGCCCGGATCGACCGGCCACAAGCCCCATGACTGCGCGCCGCCGCCGGAGTGCGCCATGGGGTCGGCCAGCGCCGCGATGAACTGGGTCGGAATGCGCCTGAACTTCGCACGGTCACCGTCGGCGGCATGCACCACCCGTGTCCAAAAGCCGAGGGGAACTCCCAGGGCCGCTGCGCCCGCAAGGGTCATCAACGATCTGCGCTTCATGAGGATGCTCCGTTCCAATTCACCACCCGTCCGGACCGGTTTCCATTCGACCACAGTTTGGGTGCGGCGCTTGGTGCGAAGACGGTGCACCAGATGGGTTTACCCCCATGCTTTTGTCAACTACTGTTTGACCAACAGCCTGCCGCAGCCAATAATGCATCTTTAGTGAACCAACGTTTCATTAGTTGAACAATCTAATGCCGGGAAATTCCATATGCAAAGGTGGCTGGCCAACATGACGACCGACGATCTGACAACCGAATGGCACGATGTCGCAGCCCGCGACCAGCTCGACCCGGACTTTCCGCTGGGGGTCGAAGTGCTCGGGCAACACCTGGGCCTGTACGTGCAGGACAACGAGGTGCATGCGTTGGAGGACATTTGCCCGCACGCATTTGCCAACCTGTCCCAGGGTTTTCAGGAAAGCGGTCTGATCGAATGCCCGCTGCATGCCGCGCGCTTCGAGATCGCCACCGGCAAATGCCTGAACGAGATCGGGCAGCGCGATCTGCGCTGTTTCCCGGTCCAGGTGGCAGGCGGGCGTGTACTGGTGCGGGTTCCTGTCAAGGTGGTCGCGGCATGAGTCACCTTGTTGCAACTCCCCGTGGTGTCGGGTACTGCCTGAGCCCCGTGCCGGGTCGCTGCTGGCAACACCCTGCTGAAGCCCGTAGGGCCGAGGACAACCCGTGAACCGGTTCGTACCACCACCCGGTGTACCGGCGATCGAATTCATCGGTGTCGAGAAGCGTTTTGCCGCACGCGGCGGT
>JAYVRP010001018.1:0-3235 GCA_043776215.1 Rhodoferax sp.
CACCAAACCGTTCGCCCTGAGCCTGTCGAAGGGCTGCAGGCTTCGACAGGCTCCCTTCGACAAGCTCAGGACAGGCGGCTTCGACAGGCTCAGCCCGAACGGTGTAATGAATTGCGAAAAGATCAATGGTAGCTAGTGCCCGCCAGGCGCTACGAATATTCGTCTTCAATCGCCATGGAAGGCAAGATATTCAGCACTTTATCCCGCAAACAGGAATATTTGAAGAACTTTAGCCTCGATGCCACCGACCTGCGCATCCTCGCCGAGCTGCAGGCGGATGGCGGCCTGTCCAACGTGGATCTCGCGCGGCGTGTCCATCTGTCGCCGTCTCCCTGCCTGATGCGCGTGAAAGCGCTTGAAGTGGCCGGTTCATCCTGGAGCAACTCACGCCGATTCCGGGCATCGAGAAGATCCGCTCGAGTTTTGCGCTCAAGCAGGTGCGCTACAAGACGGCGCTGCCGCTGCCTGGCGCGTGATCGCATCGGTGGACGGCCGGCCCGGACCAGCGGCCGAACGCCCGGGGCGAACCCGGGCAGGTGCGCCGCGTCTCACGCCACGCACACGCGGTTTCTGCCCTGCTTCTTCGCCTGGTACATCGCCTCGTCCGCGGCCCGGATCAATTTCTGGAGGTCGTGACCCGTCCGGTCGGAGTCACTGAGCCCGATGCTGACCTGGTAGGCAATGGACACGCCATGGACCACCAGCGTGGCACTTTCGACCAGATGACGCAAGCGTTCCGCCACGCTCACAGCCATCTCCCGGTCCATGCCATCGAAGACCAGCACAAATTCCTCGCCACCATAACGCGCCACCAGGTCACCGGGTCGCAATTCGTCTGTCAACAGACGCACCAGATGCCGCAACACCTGGTCCCCTGCAGGGTGCCCGAAGGTGTCGTTGACGGCCTTGAAATGGTCCGCGTCGAGCATGGCGACGGAGACACTGCGCTTGTGATGGCGGGCTCGCAGCAAAACGCGCGCACCCATGCGCTCCAGCCCGACCCGGTTGAGAGCACCCGTCAGGCCGTCGATGAGTGTCAGGCGGCTCAGGCTTTCCGCATGCCGATGCGCCACCATCATGACCATGCCGAACGCAATGGTGACCTGTGCCAGGGGGATGATAAACAGCGTGATGTCGGCCAGGGAAACCGCAGTGCCATTGTCCGACGTGGCAAAACCGTTGACCAACAGATAGGCACTGCGCAGTGCCATTGCCGCGCCTACCACCACAAACCCCAACATGCTGACCCACATGGCCCTGCGGGTACTGTCTTTCCACCCGCGCAGAATCGTCCATGCGCAGGCCAGGTTGAGCGCGCCCAGGTAGATGCCGCTGACCAACAGGCGTGCGCCCAGGCTGGGCCGCACCAGCACAAAGTAGGCAGGCAATAAGAACGCGACCATTGCAATTGCTGCGATCCAGCGACGTTCCAGATCCTGGCCGCAGAAGCGCCGCAGGCCTTTGAGCACCAGTGCCAGGCCCAGCCCCATCAGGCCGTAACTCGCGGCACCGTGCAACAGGTCCGGCCAATCGGTCATCGCTCCCAACCCGAAGCCCAGGCTGGCGAGCACGTTGCCCGCAGCCCACAGGCGCTGTTCCTCGAAGGCTTCGGCAGACAACGCGGCCGCGATCAGCAGCGCGGTGGTGAGCACCGTAAAGCTGACCAAGACCAGCAACAGCGTCGAATGGTGGAACATGGTGGGCCGGCTCTACTTCGTTGAGATCAAGCGTTCACGTCATCCATCCGCCAGGCGGCCAGCAGCCGGGGCGCCATGCCATCGATGTTCGGCATGAGGGGGCACCCGTCACGCAGACCGGCGAGGTCGCCGAGCCCCATGCCACCAGCCAGGATCGGGATGGCACCAGGGCGGGCTTCTGACATGGCAACCTCCTTGGGTACACAGACGTTTGCTGGGCGAATCAGGTGTAGCGTACACCTTGGAGCGTCAGCTCGGCGTGCAACTGGCCGATGTCCACCGCCACCAAGCCCGTGCCGCTCTTGACCGACTGCGCCGCCGCGATTCCCGCGCCCTGCCCCGCCACCGCGCAGCAAGCCATGTTGCGCGTGGCAGCGTGCGCGATGTGATCGCCGCCGATGGCGCGGCCGGTCACCAGCAGGTGGCGCACCCGCGGCCGGCGCCCGCATATCCGGTCAGGACATCACGGTGGACGGGCATACCGAGACGCTGCAGGTGCTTCGACGCGGTCCAGCGACTGCTTCTCCCTGCTCACAGAAACGGCAGGGCGTGCAAGCGACCTGGCAACACCTGCCCATCCTTGTGCACTGCAACGCGGTCGCCCACCTTGCAGCTCGACGCCACCAGGCCGAACCCGATGTTGTGCTTGAGCCGGTACGACCAGACACAGTTGGTCAGGTCTCCCATGCGCTCACCGTCCTTGAATATCGCATGCCAGTGAAAGCCCAGCTCGGTTGGCTGGTCACCCTCCAGCACCACCCCGAGTTGCTGGCGCTTGACGCCCTCGGAGTGGATACGGCGCAGGGCCCGGACGCCCACCACGTCATCGGGCACGTCGAGGTCGATGTATTTGCCCAGCCGCACCTCGAACGGATTGGTCGTGTCGTCGCTGTCGCCACCGTAGGAGATGAGCCCGCTTTCGATGCGTTCGCAGGCGTTTGGCGCGCCCGGGCCGATGCCCCAGGGCTTGCCGGCCTCGCGCACGATGTTCCAGAGTTGTGTGCCCCTGCTGCCGTCCATCAGGTACAACTCGAAGCCCCCCTGCTTGGACCAGCCGGAACGTGCCACGACCATCGGTATGCCCTGCAGCTCGGTCTGGCGGAACCAGAAATACTTCAGGTCACGCACCCAGTCACCAAAGAGCGACGCCACGACATCCTCGGCTTTCGGGCCCTGCACCGCCAGCGGCGACACGTCGGGCTCGCTGACCTTCACGTTCAGGCCACGTTCGGCGGCGATGGCCCGGGCCCAGAACCAGATGTTGGAGTCGGCAATCGACAACCAGTAGCGGTTGTCGGCCAGCTTGAGCAGGATCGGGTCGTTGATGAGGATGCCGTCGTGGTTGCACAGCGGTACGTACTTGCCCTGGCCGATCTTGCATGTCGACAGGTGACGCGCGGTGAGCAGTTGCGCCAGCCGGCCGGCGTCGGGCCCTTCGAGCTGCACCTGTGGCCGCCGGCGCCAACATGTACGAATTTGGCCGGTTTGAAATTGCGCAGGGTTTTTCGGCGGTTGTACCGCGTTTGCGGGCACTTTTG
>JAYVRP010001019.1:0-3234 GCA_043776215.1 Rhodoferax sp.
CGGCCAGCAGGTTCAGGCCGGTTTGCTGCGCATGGGCATAGGCCTGGTCCACAGTCACGTCGGCACCGACCTTTCCGGTCGGTACAACGCCGTCGGACCGCTTCGGCCCCTGCCCGGACAGGTACAGAAAGCCATTGGCCAGGACAAAGGGGACATAGTTGGCGACCGGCACCGCAGGCGTCGGCAAGTCAAGGCCAAGGCCCTTCAGGCGTTCATAGGGGGTCATCGCGTTTCTCCTTGTGAAACAAAAAAACAGGGGAGGTGACGTAGGTGTCAATAGTCCAGCAACACCGGCTGCACGATGTCGTCCAGCGGCCAGATCGGGCGCTCGACCCGGGTGTAGGGCACCTGCCGGTGGTCACGCGGGATCGGGCCACCCGAGTCGCAGTAGAGCACCTTCTTTGCCAACGGTGCAAATGCAGCGTGGAAGTGGTTGGTGGATTTCACAACCACGATGCGCTTGTCAGCCAGTGTCACACCCATGCCGGTGAACAGGTCGGCGCCCATGGCCTGGGTGCGCTTGGTGATCAGCACCACCTGGATGCCACCCAGGTCGATGGCGGCGCAGTCGCCCAGCGCAATCCGCGCGTCGGCAAAGGCCTGCGAGGCGTCGCGTACCAGCGCTGTCACAGTGACGACGGCATTGATCGGCTGCCCGGAGGTGGGCGCGGTCTTGCCGCCGAAACGCAGGCGCAACTGGCCGCCGACACCCGCCATGAAACACAGTCGAACTGCCATCGGGTCCCACATCGGCGCTAGCGCTGCGCCTTGTACGCCACGTTCAATCAGGCGGCGCAGGATCACGGTGGAGTCACCGGGTGCGCCGCCGCCGGGGTTGTCCGACGGATCGGCCACCACCACCGGCCCGGGTTGCCCAAGGGCCAGGTCGATCACTTCGTCCGGGGTGTGGTAGGGCGGCAGGGTCTTGCCACGCATGGCGAAAAATTCGTTCGCCAGCGCCAGCGCCAGCATGTCGCCGGCCGCACGCTGGTTGTCGGTGATGACCAGGATGCGGGAGCCCATCTCGGGCACGTCCGCGTACGGGAAGCAGTGCGCCGCCGAAATCGACAACACGCCGTTCTTGCCCTCCAGGCTGCTCATCTTGTCAACGAAGGCGCGCATCGGTTGCATCGTGGTGGGGAAGCTGCCGATCATGCGGCAGTCACACAGCGACATCACGGGCTTGATCGTGCCACGCACGGCTTGCAGCGTGAGCTCCACCACTTCTTCGCCGCGGGCCACGAAATCGGTGTGCGGAAACTCCTTGAAACAGATGATGAGTGTGGCGTTCCTCACGCGTTTCGCGGTCATGTGGCAATGCGGGTCGAGTTCCACCCCGATCGGTACCGTGGGCCCCACCATGGCGCGCACGCGTTCGATCAAATCGCCTTCGCAGTCGTCGTAGCCGTCGGCCACCATGGCCCCGTGCAGACCCAGCAGCACGCCGTCCACCGGCAAAGCTGCGTGCAACTGGCCGAGCACTTCGTCGCGCAGTTGCTCATAAGCACCACGTGCCACCACACCGGCGGGCTCAGCCCACGAGCAGGAGCCCTCGATCAGCGTCCAGCCCTCGGCGCTGGCGCGCCTGCGCGCCACCCACAGCGGCGCCGTGCACAGGGTCGGGTCCGCTGGATGTTGCCCCGGCGGGGCGTAGAACGCGTCATGAAAACTCGACAGCGCCGTGGGAATGGGCGCGAAGGTGTTGGTTTCGGAGCCGATGGAAGCTGCAAATAGGCGCATGGCTTTTCTCCGACTCGTGGATGTGCATTGCAAGTTGACAGCATTTTGGCCCCATTGCCCGGGCGCTCCCGCGCCACTGCACGAGGCCGCCGGAAAGCGCGCCTCGGACGCGTCGTCGCCCAAAAAGGGCGGACCCCAGGCCACCCTGGCGTGACCTGCCTCGCTCAAGCGGGTAGTTGCAGGTTCGCGTGGGTGCGACTGTCAGGCCGCCGCCCTTGGTTTCAGCTGAATGGCCAAGTAGCCAATGGCCAGAAATCCGTAGATCGCCACCGCCAGCCAACCAGCCGGCCCCATGCCACCGCTCACCACGGCTTTGGTGGACACGACCGTCCCGGCAACGTCGGCCAACAGGTTGGCCAACACGATGGCGCGCAACGCCGGCGCGTCGGTGAAGTTGCGGCCCTGCCAGGTGATCACGGCAACAACGATCAACTCGGCACCAAACAGCTGGCCCATCAACTGGGCGCCGGTGCCTGGTTCGATTTGGTACAGGCCGAGCAGTGTGGTGGGAAGCAGAAGGAAACCCAGTCCGTGGAAGGTGGCAAGAAAAGCGTTGACGATTAACAGGTTGCGAAGCGGCATGACGTACTCCAGGTGGATCGGCTCCCTGTTCTTGTTGTGTGTTCGCCGCCTCAGCGCGGGTGCAGGGAATTCTTGCAGATCAACGTTGCCTGTGCAAGGCCGTCCCGGCTGGTGCCATGTGGCGGTGCCGTGGGGCACCTCATGGGCCGTTGGTAAAGTGCCGGGGGTGGCACGAAAACAAGGAGAACGGGTATGCCAAGTCCCCTGCTGATGCATCGCAATGTGCTGGTCCGGATGCGTGATGGCGTGTCGCTGGCGGCCGACGTCATGCGCCCTGCCGGCGCGCAGCCCGTGCCAGCCCTCCTCAATTTCGGTCCGTACCACAAGGACGGGCGCGGCGGGCGCCTGAGCGTCGAGAGCGTGCACCGCCATTTCGCCGCCCTGGGGTATGCCTGTGTCACGGCCGATCTGCGGGGCCTGGGCAACTCCGGCGGCTACAGCCCGGGGCCCTTTGCGCCGGGCGAGGCGCAGGATGGCCACGACCTGGTCGAGTGGATCGCAGCGCAGCCCTGGTGCGATGGCAACGTGGGCATGTGGGGTGTGTCTTATCCCGGCGTGACTGCGCTCGCGACCGCCGCGACCGACCCGCCGCACCTGAAAGCGATCGTTCCGATTCATGCCAGCAGCGACCTGCACCGCGGTGTTGTTTCGCTTGGCGGAACAAACAGCGGCTTCTGGATGCGTGCCGACTGGGGTCCGCGCATGGCCGCCTACAACCTCATGCCGCCGCAATGGCAGGATATGCAGGGTCGCTGGGCCCAGGTCTGGGCCGAGCATCTCGAAGCCAATCTGCCATGGCTGGAGGTGTTCTGCGCCCATCCCGGGTTCGACCACTTCTGGCAGTCGCGGGTGGCACCCGTGGAGCGTGTCACCTGCCCCACGTTCCAGATCTGCGGCTGGCGCGACTTGTAC
>JAYVRP010001020.1:0-3234 GCA_043776215.1 Rhodoferax sp.
GGTCAACGCGTCACGCACGTGGGTGCCGTCACGTTTGCGGTAAGGCAGGTATTCGAGGATCACCGGCACCGGTTTCTTTTCGGCATCCACCGGCAGCCATATGCGTGCGGCGAGTTTGGTGCCGTCGGGTAAGGTGACGAAGGTGTTGGGGATTTCGCACACCTTGCGCGGGAAGGATTTGACGGTTTTCATGCAGTGATCCTGGTCGGGGTGGGCAGCGTGCGAACACTCTAACAGGCCGCCGGGTGGTGGCATGCCTCGCTGCCGGGACTCGGGGTTTGCACGCAAAGCCCGCTGCTGGCTGCACAACCGGCGCTGGCAAAGCCGCTGCCGCAGCTCGTGCACCGCGTGATCACGCGCCACCTGCTCGATCAGGCCGGCTTGCAACTCCTTCAAGCCGTTCTGCACGAATTACAGGTTGCGATCCGGTGTCATCCGCGCAAAGCGCCCGTGAATTCCTCGGGCGAGAATTCCGCTTGGCGCAACACGCCAGCCAGTGTGGCGACTGTTCGCTCCGCGTGCATTGGAACAACACAGGCTTTCGATTCGCGCCGCATGATGAGGTGGCTACCGCTTTGCCGGACTCTAACGAACCCAAGGCGCTCAAGTGCGCGAGCAACTTCAGTTCCGGCAAAGCGCGGCAGCTTATGGAGGTTCTCGGAATTCGCGACACCCACCTAACCGTTCGCCCTGAGCCTGTCGAAGGGCTGCAGGCTTCGACAGGCTCAGCCCGAACGGTGTAATGAATTGCGAAATGATCAATAGAATCAAAACATGGCCACCCCCCTGACCTCTGAAGAAATCGAGCGTGTTGCGCGCAAGCGCGCTGGAGCCAAGCTGGGCTGGTATACCCACGCCACGGTCTACCTGCTGGTGAACGCTGCCATGTTTGCGGCTTCTACTTGGGGGCTGGGCCACCGCCAGTGGTCCGTGGTTCCGGCACTCGGCTGGGGCCTGGGCCTGGTGCTGCATGGAATTGCAGTATTCGTGCTGGGAGCTGGCAGCGGCCTGCGCGAAGGCCTGGTGCAAAGGGAACGCGAGCGCCTGCAACGCCAGCAGCAGGACCGCTGAGCGGCCCAACGCGGGCCAGCCCATGAAGATCGACTGGCTCCTCAAGCTGAGCTACTTCCTGCAGACCATGGCGTTCTGCCTGGCAGTTTCGTCCATTCAAACCGCCATTCAACCAGACCGCCCCTACGAGTTGCCGCTGGTGTATTCCATCGGCATCGGCACATCGACCTGGGCCCTGATCGACTTCGGGCGCCATGCCTTTGCCTCTTCATTGGAGACTGGCTGGCCAAGTGGCCTCGCGGGCGCCATGCTGCCCTTCGCCGGTATCGTCGGCGGTTACGTGGTGGGCACCCTGGCCGGCGACTGGTGGTTTGGCTGGTCTTCCTGGAGCAACAACTTCCATGCACGCTCCCAGTTGCCGGTGTCGATCATCATCACCACGATGGCAGGGGTGGTGGGCACCTACTACTTTTACAGCCGCAACAAGGCGCTTTACCTCGAGCGAAAGATGGCCGAGGCACGCAGCCATGCGTCCGAAGCCAAGCTCAAGCTGCTCGAAACCCAGCTCGAACCCCACATGCTGTTCAACACGCTGGCCAACCTGCGGGTATTGGTTGGCACCGACACCGTGCGTGCACAAACCATGCTCGACCACTTGATCGCCTACCTGCGCGCCACACTGAGCGCGTCGCGCAGCAGCACCCACTCGCTGCAGGCCGAGTTCGCACGGCTGCGCGACTACCTCGAACTGATGGCCGTGCGCATGGGCCCGCGCCTGGCCTACCAACTCGACCTGCCGCCCGAGCTGGCATCCGCGCCAATACCCACCCTGCTGCTTCAGCCGCTGGTGGAAAACAGCATCAAACACGGGCTGGAGCCCAAGGTGGAGGGTGGAAAAATCACCGTGCGCGCCCGGCGTCAGGGCAACACCCTGATGTTGGAGGTGGTCGACACCGGCGTGGGTTTTGACCCGTCGGTCCCAGTGGGTGAAGGTTTCGGGCTGGCACAGGTGCGCCAACGTGTGGTGATGGCTTATGGCGCAAAGAGCAGTGTGCGCCAAGCCTCCCAGCCAGGCCAGGGTACAAACACACAGGTAGTGCTTCCGCTGTCCGGATGAACCACCCCACCGCCCTGATTGCCGAGGACGAGCCGTTGCTGGCTGCGGCCTTGCGCGCCGAGCTGGGCCGCGCCTGGCCCGCGCTGAACGTGGTGGCCACGGTGGGGGACGGCGCATCGGCCGTGGCCCAGGCACTGGCCCTACGTCCCGACGTGTTGTTCTTCGACATCCGCATGCCGGGCATGGACGGCCTTGACGCGGCGCAGGCACTGGCCGAAGACTGGCCCGACGATGCCCCATTTCCGCAGTTGGTATTCGTGACCGCCTACGACCAGTACGCAGTCAAGGCGTTTGAAGCTCAGGCCATGGACTACTTGCTCAAGCCGGTACAAGCCGGGCGGCTGCAAAGAACTGTCGCCAAGCTGCAACAGGTGCTCGGTGGCCGCGCACAGGAAACCGCGCCCGGCCAGCCCGCGCGCGCCACCACGGATGCAGCGCTGGACCGGACCCTGGCCCAGTTGCGCCAGTTGCTGGCGACGCCCGGCGGCGCAGTGCCCAGCCCGACTTTGCGGGTCATCCAGGCCAGTGTCGGGAGTGCCATCCACATGGTGCCGGTGGGCGACGTGGTGTTCTTCGAAGCGGCCGACAAATACGTGCGTGTGCTGACCGACAGCCGCGAGTACCTGATCCGCACGCCTCTGCGCGAACTGCTGCCGCAACTCGATAGCCAGCAGTTCTGGCAAATCCACCGCGCCACGGTGGTGCGGGCGCAGGCCATCGGGGCAGTGTCGCGCGACGAGGCGGGCAAGCTCTGGATCCAGTTGCGCGGGCGCCCCGAGAAGCTGCCCGTGAGCCGTCTGTACGCCCCCATGTTCAAGGCGATGTAGCGCAAAAGCATCAGCCTGCGAGCGGCGTATGGCGCCAAAATGCCTTGCGCGACCTAGAATTGACGCTCGTATACCAAGGTGCCCCGACTTGGCCTTCCGCCGTCTTCCCGTCCACGTGTTCCTGGCCATCGCGCTGCTGGCCGCCGGGCGCGTGGCCCGCTCCGAAGACACCCCCACCTTTGCCATCCGCGGCTACCAGATCGAGGGCAACACGCTGTTGCCCCAGGACAAGGTCAGCGTCACGGTGATGCCGTTTACCGGCAACAAGTCGTCGTTTGA
>JAYVRP010001021.1:0-3233 GCA_043776215.1 Rhodoferax sp.
ACGGCGTGAACCTGCTGCCCCATCTGGTGGCCAATGCCACGCCGCAGCCGCCACGGGCGCTGTTCTGGCGCGACGGCCCCTACCGCGCTCTGCGGGACCAGAACTGGAAGTTGATCGTCTCGGAGCGGCCAAAGAAGGACTGGCTGTTCGACCTGGCCGACGACCCGACCGAAAAGCGCAACCTGGCGGCGCAACAACCACAACGGCTGGCGAGCATGAAGGCGACGCTGCAGGCGCACCATGCCGGCATGCCGCCATCGCTGTGGAACTCGTTCCTGGAAGGCCCGGTTGCGATCGACAAGACGTCGGACCAGAAAATGGAACCCGGCGACGAGTACACCTACTGGCTCAACTGAGGCAACTACGCGGCAGCGCGCGACTCCCACGACACCATGCATCCCTTTGGTTTCCTTGCCACGGCAAGCCGCGACCTGGAGGCCGCGTGAGCCCCTGGCAAACCCGTCACCAGCTCTCACGCAGGGCTCTGGCCGGCGCACTGCTGTTGACAGTGGCAGCTGCAGTCGGTGCCTGGCGCTGGATCGCATCCGACCGTGCCGCGCAGAGCCATGGGCCAGAAGAGCCTTTGCAGTGCGCATTGGCAGCCCAGGCAGCCGGCACGCTGCATCCCGGCATGGTGTGGGTGCCTGGCGGAAGCTTTGAATTCGGCGACACGCTGTACCCCGAGGAACAACCGGTGCGCAACACCACCGTCACCGGCTTCTGGATCGACCGCACCGAAGTCAGCAACGACGAGTTCGCCGTATTTGTCCAGGCCACCGGATACAAGACGGTGGCCGAGCGGCCGGTGGACACGCAACTGCACCCGGGCTTGACGCCCGACATGCAGAAGCCGGGCGCCGTGGTGTTCGTGATGCCCAATGCCGTCAATGGCGGGGGCGACCTCACACAATGGTGGCGCTATGTGCCCGGCGCCAACTGGCGCCATCCGGGCGGGCCCGCGACCCGCATCGATGGGCGCGGCGCCTTCCCGGTCGTCGCGGTCACCATCGAGGACGCGCTGGCCTACGCGAAATGGATGGGCCGCAGCCTGCCCACCGAGGCGCAGTGGGAATGGGCGGCGCGCGCCGGCCAGCCCGGCGGGTCACAGGCACACACGCAACCCCAACAGGCGAACACCTGGCAGGGCCTGTTTCCGGTGGCCAATTCGGCCGAGGACGGCTTCGTGGGACTGGCGCCTGTGGGTTGTTATGCGCCCAATGCCTGGGGCCTGTATGACATGATCGGCAATGTCTGGGAGCTCACGGCGGACACGTACACACCGAACCATGAAGACCGCCAGGCAACCGCCCCCGACCAGGTGCCCACAGGCATGCGGCCCACCGCGCCCGGGCAACACGTGATCAAGGGTGGCTCGTTCCTGTGTGCCCCCAACTATTGCATGCGTTACCGCGCCGGCGCGCGCCAGGCCCAGGACGACGACCTCGGCGCCAGCCACCTCGGATTCCGGACGATTCTGCTGGCGCCTGGTCCATGAGTGCCGCCAAGTCACCCGCAGAGGCCCGCACCGCGATGCGCACGACGACGCAGCTCCCGTGAGCGTACGACCACGCCCGGCCGCGCGGCGCCTTGCGCGCCTCAAGACGATCATTGCAGCGACCGTGTTGCTGGTAGTGGCAAGCGCCGGCGTGCTGGTTGCCAAATCCGAGCAGATCGTGCTGGGTGCGGAAGGCTACATTTTCGGGTTCCCCTTGGTCATCATGGACGTGACGCGTGCCAGTGCAGCGCAGGTGATCGGCCCCGAGAACCAGTTGCGTCGCGTGCGCCAGTTCCCGGACGCCCGGTTTCGCGATGTCGTGCGGCCCAACGTTGACACCCTGTACACCACGGCCTTCATCGACACGTCCCTCGGACCCTGGGTGTTCGAGATGGCGGCAAACGACCAGCGCTACGAGGTGATGCCTTTCATGGACGCCTGGACCAACGTGTTTGCCGCACCCGGCACCCGCAGCAGCGGCACGCGCGCAGGGCGTTATTTGCTCGCCGGCAGGAATTGGCAGGGGCCGGTGCCCGAGGGCCTGACCGTGCTGCGCGCCCCCACCGATCTGGTCTGGCTGATCGGCCGCACGCAGACCCATGGCGCCACCGACTATGCCACTGTGCACCACCTGCAGGACGGCATCACATTGCGCCATCTCACGGACTGGCAGGCTGGCCGGGCGAACACATCAGCGCCGGTGCGCGCGCAGGGGGCAGGCCCCCAACCCGATCCGCCAATCCGACAGATGCAGGCCATGGATGTGCAGACTTTCTTCACCCGCCTGGCGCTGCTGATGGCGCACAACCCGCCCACCGCGGCCGACGCGCCGATGCTGGCCAAGCTGGCGCGGCTGGGCGTCGCGCCGGGCCAGCCGCCGCAATGGGGGGTGCTCGATCGCTGGAGCGTGAGCCTGGGCCGCTGGCTCGCCGACTTCAGCGTGGCCAGGGCGCTGAAGAAGCCGCGCGATCTGGTGCACGGATGGTCCACGCCGCCCGCCATGCTGGGCAACTACGGCACCGACTACAACACCCGCGCCGTGGTCGCGATGATCGGCCTGGGCGCCAACCTGCCCGCGGATGCCACCTACCCCAACGCGCGCGTCGACGCCGAGGGCAAGGCGCTTGACGGCAACCACCGCTACCGCCTGCACTTCGAGGCGAGCAACTTGCCGCCGGTCAACGCGTTCTGGTCGGTGACCGCCTATGGGGCCGACGACTTCCTGATCGACAACCCGATCGAGCGCTACGCGCTGGGCGATCGCGATCCGCTCATCGCCAATGCCGATGGTTCGCTGGACCTGCTGGTGCAGGCCCAGCCACCGGCGGGTGCGTTGCAGGCCAACTGGTTGCCCGTCAAGCCCGGCGCGCCGTTCCTGCTCAACGCGCGGCTGTACTGGCCCAAGGCCGAAGCGCTGAACGGTGCCTGGGGTATGCCCGCGGTCGAGCGCCTGGATTGATCGCCGGCATCAGCTGGCGATGCCTTTCGCGGTCGATGGGGCCGTCGTTGTGGCGCACGCGTCGGCGCCCTGGTGCACGTTTGGCGCTGCGGTTCGGCGTCTTCCGGATGGCGTTCGATCGCAGGCCCATCCCGACATCTTTGGGCCGCCCATGCATCCATCACAATCGTGCCAGAACGCGCCAGTATTGAGGTTTGCAAATGCGTCAGCACAATGGGCATTACTTTCTACGCGCTGGCGTGACGTCCACTGAACGTTGAGACTGTGCAATAACTGTGC
>JAYVRP010001022.1:0-3226 GCA_043776215.1 Rhodoferax sp.
CCTAGTCGACCACGACCTTGGGATCGGCAGGCGCGGGCACGGGGTCGAGCACACTCACGGGCGGATTGGTCAGCATTGCCTTCGCAAATTGAGCTTGAATCGGACTGAGGCAATCATCGGCCAGTCGCCGCCCAAGTTTCTGACTCATCAACATGGACTTGTTGGCCAGTTGGAGCCAGACAATCCCGGCCGCTTTGTCTTCGAGCCGAATGGCGCCGGTAGTCGTTGCCTCTGGCGAAACACGATAGCCGGCCTGGCCCAATTTGAGAAAGAAGTACCCGGGATTTTCTGGCTCGGGGGTCAGGACCACAACCTGTCCGAGCTCGCAAGGAAGGGTTCCCACGTAGACCAGACGCGCGACGTCGAGTTCGACTGGCGTCAAAGGCGCACGGACTTCCGCTGCAAGATTGCGCGCGACCACCCGGATCTCCTTGCGGCTGGCCGCTGGATCGACCTTCGGCCCAGGCTTCAATGAACCGGTCTGCGCCGAAACGGCAGCGGAAGAAAGCGCAAGCAGCGCAAGGAGCTTGGTCGAATTCATGGCCTGTGCCTTCCGGGGTATTTGCGACCAGATCATTGTCCGGCGATTTCAAAATAACGACGCACCTCGCGCGGCAGGACTTGGCCGGTCTGATGCGCACGCTCCAGAATTTGCCAAAAGAAACGGTAACTCGCGCGGTCATGCAATTGGCCACCAAATTCAATCGGCGCCCATCCGGCAGATTCGGCCGCACCAATGATTTGTGCCGCGATTTCAATTTCGTCGCGCGCCGGTGCAAACGCCGTCAGAATGGTTCGAATCTGACCGGGGTGAATGCTCCACATACGGGTGTATCCGAAGTCAGACGCAGCAACTATTGCCGACCGATGCAAAGCAGCCATATCGCGGAATTCGGTCACCACGCAATGCGACGGTACCTTTCCATGCGCATGGCATGAGGCTGACACTTCAAGCTTCGCGCGCACCACCAAAGGATGGGTGAATTGTCCTGCCACTGTCATGGCAGACGACGGAATGGCACCGCCATGGGCAGATACGAAGTCCATCAAGCCGAAGCTGACAGATTGCACACGCGGGTGGGATGCGATGTCAAAAGCGCGGTGCACGGCGGCTGGTGACTCCAGCAGCACGTGTACCGGCAATGCAGGCGACAGCCCTTTCCTGCCGGCATCGTCGATG
Source organism: Rhodoferax sp. (assembly GCA_043776215.1). Classification (GTDB taxonomy): domain Bacteria; phylum Pseudomonadota; class Gammaproteobacteria; order Burkholderiales; family Burkholderiaceae_C; genus CAISIP01. The sequence goes on from JAYVRP010001022.1 coordinate 1,181, forward strand.
GCAGCCACGGCCAGATCGACATCCTGGAAAGACTCCACCTTTTCCTGAATCATCTCCGCCTGCAGCGCAATGCTCTTGCGCATCCGGGCTTCCACACCGCTGTAGTGGTCACAAACCGGCAGAGGGTTGGCAGCCGCCTGCGCACCCAGCAAAATGTCGCGCGGATGCGTCACTGCCTAAAGCAAATGTGCGACACCGGCTTGCTCGTCCTGCAATTCCTTGAGCGTCTTGTTGATGCACTCCTGGCTGAATGCATCAATTTCCAGGCCTTCCACCAGTTGGTACTCTCCGCCAACACAGGTCACGGCAAAGCCGAACATCGTGTCTCTCGGTATTCCATATTGCCCGTCGGACGGTATGCCCATCGTCACCCACTTGCCATTGGTGCCCAGAGCCCAATCCCGCATATGGTCGATCGCCGCGTTCGCGGCCGAGGCCGCCGACGATACCCCTCGGGCCGCGATGATGGCGGCGCCACGCTTACCCACCGTAGGTAGAAACGTGTTGGCATTCCAGTCCTGATCGTTGATCAATTGTTTGACACTTTGGCCACCGATGGTCGCAAAGCGGTAATCCGCATACATCGTAGGCGAGTGATTTCCCCACACTGCGAGTTTTTCAATGTCAGCGACCGCCTGGCCGGTCTTGGCGGCAATCTGACTCAGCGCGCGATTGTGGTCCAGGCGCAACATGGCCGTGAAGTTGCGCCGCGGAAGGTCAGGTGCGCTTTTCATAGCGATATAGGCGTTGGTGTTGGCCGGATTGCCAACGACCAGTACCTTCACATTGCGACTCGCAACGGCATTCAATGCTTTTCCCTGGGCAGTGAAGATCTGGGCATTTGCCGCCAACAAATCGGCACGCTCCATGCCAGGGCCGCGCGGACGCGCACCAACCAGCAAGGCGTAGTCGGCATCCTTGAAGGCAGTCATCGGATCACCGTGCGCCTGCATTCCGGCGAGCAGGGGGAAGGCGCAATCGTCCAGTTCCATCATGACACCTTTCAGCGCGTTTTGGGCCTTCTCATCCGGAATTTCAAGCAGTTGCAGGATCACGGGCTGGTCCGCCCCCAACATGGCACCGCTGGCGATGCGAAACAGCAATGCATAACCAATCTGGCCTGCGGCTCCGGTCACGGTGACGCGAACAGGGTTTTTGTTCATGAAAAAACTCCAGGAAGTGTAGGAAACCGGTTGAGAGCACAAGCCCGAACAATCCGCCCGAGCTTGCCTGTATCGCGCCAAGTTTACCTTCGAACTGTCGCTCCGGTCAACTTGTCTTATGTCTTATATAAGATATGATTCCCGCTTGGTGTGAACCCATGCAGGAATCCATCATCCCGCCTCCCCATGCAACAACCTGACCCTTCGACACACCTTTTCACGGCATCCGCGCAGGGCCAGGGAACCTCATCCGGACAAGGAGCGACACCCTCGTTCAGCCCGTTGTACCAACAAATCAAGGGGTTGATGCTCAAGAGTCTTCAAGCGGGGGAGTGGAAACCCAGTGAGGCCATACCCAGCGAGATGGATCTGGCGGGACGGTTTCGAGTGAGTCAGGGCACCGTGCGCAAAGCCATCGATGAACTTGCCGCCGACAACCTGCTGGTTCGCCGACAGGGCAAGGGCACGTTTGTCGCAACGCATTCGGAACATCACGTTCAATACCGATTCCTGAAGTTGATCCCGGACAACGGGGACCCCAGCAGCGAAGGGCCGGCGCAGAGGCAGATCGTCGACTGCAAGCGGCAACGCGCGACAGCGGACACTGCGCGGGCCTTGAACTTGCGCACCGGCGACCCCGTACTACAGGTCCGTCGCGTACTGTCCTTTGCCGGAGAGCCGACCATTCTCGAGGACATCTGGCTGCCTGCCGCTCCGTTCAAGGGCCTCACGGCCGAGCGATTGAGCGCGTACGACGGCCCCATGTACGCGTTGTTCGAAACCGAGTTCGGAGTCCGAATGGTGAGGGCCAATGAAAGTATACGGGCGGTTCTGCCGGATGCAGAGCAGGCCAAGCTCCTCGACATGGCGCAAGATTCACCTT
>JAYVRP010001023.1:0-3220 GCA_043776215.1 Rhodoferax sp.
GACCGTGCGCGCCCGCGCCAGCACCTGTCGTTTGGTTTTGGCATCCACCGCTGTGTCGGGAACCGCCTGGCAGAAATGCAGCTGAAGATCCTGTGGGAGGAAATCCTGCCGCGATTCCCGGTGATCGAGGTCATGGGAGAACCCACCCGTGTCAAGTCCACCTTCGTGCGTGGTTATACCCGCTTGCCGGTGCGTATTCCGGCTTGACACTCCCTGCGCACGTATTCATCCCCCAGAAGGAGCCTCTGATGAACCAGATCGACACGCGGGCCATGGCTGCGGCCAAGGCCAGGGAGGCGGTGTACAACCTGCCGCTCGACCAGATCGACGTCAGCGACCAGCGCCTGTTTCAGAACGACACCATCGGTCTTTATTTCGAGCGCCTGCGCAAGGAAGACCCGGTGCATTACCACCACAACGAGATGTACGGCGGATTCTGGTCGGTGACGAAGTTCAAGGACATCATGCAAGTGGACACCACGCATGGGGTCTTCTCGTCCGACTGGTCGCAAGGCGGCATCACACTGCGCGACGCGCCACTGGAGCAACGGTTGCCGATGTTCATCGCCATGGACCAGCCCAAACACGACGACCAGCGCAAGGCCGTGAGCCCGATCGTGGCGCCAGGCAACCTCGCGGCGATGGAGTCGCTGATTCGCGAGCGGACCATCAAGGTACTCGAAGGCCTGCCACGCAACGAAACCTTCAACTGGGTGGAGCGCGTATCCATCGAACTCACCACCCTGATGCTGGCCACGCTGTTCGATTTTCCGCTGGAAGATCGCAAACTGCTGACCTGGTGGTCGGATGTCGCCACCTCGGTGCCGGCGGTGGACCATCTGGTGGAGTCAGATGCAGCGCGCATGGCGGAATTGGGCAAGATGCTCGCCTACTTCACCCGGCTGTGGAACGAACGGGTCAATGCGCCGCCCAAGTTCGACCTGGTGTCCATGCTGGCGCATGCGCCGGCCACGCGCTCGATGAACCCGATGGAATACATGGGCAATCTGGTCCTGCTGATCGTGGGCGGCAACGACACGACACGCAACTCCATGACAGGCGGGTTGCTCGCGCTGCACCAGCATCCGGCCGAATACGCCAAGCTGCGTGCCAACCCTGCGCTGGTGGACAACACCATCTCGGAAATGATCCGCTGGCAGACTCCCCTGCCCCACATGCGCCGCACCGCGCTGGCCGATACCGAACTCGGCGGCAAGCAGATCAAGAAGGGCGACAAGGTGGTGATGTGGTATCTGTCCGGCAACCGCGACGAAGAGGCCATCGACCGCGCCAATGAATTCATCATCGACCGGCCACGCGCGCGCCAGCATCTGTCCTTCGGTTTCGGTATTCACCGTTGCGTGGGCAACCGGCTGGCCGAGATGCAGCTGAAGATCCTTTGGGAAGAGACTTTGAAGCGTTTTCCTGTCATTGAGGTGGTTGGGGAGCCAACCCGCCTGTTGTCCAACTTCGTGCGTGGTATCACGCATCTGCCGGTGCGTATCCCCGCCTGAGAGGCCAGGGGCCCGGGCGTTATGGCCGGGCGCGCGGCGTGACGTCCGCTCAGCTGAACACGCCGCCGTATTGTTTGCGCAGATCGGCCTTTTGCACCTTGCCCGTGCCGCCCACCGGCAGCGCATCCAGGAACACCACGTCGTCCGGCACCCACCACTTGGCCACGCGTTCGGCCAGGAAAGCCAGGATTTCTTCCTTTTCCACTGCGACGCCGGGCTTGCGCACGATGAACAGCAGCGGGCGTTCATCCCACTTGGGGTGTTTGATACCGATCACCGCCGCCATCGCCACCGCCGGGTGCGCCACGGCAGCACTCTCCAGGTCAATCGAACTGATCCACTCGCCACCGGTCTTGATGACGTCCTTGGTGCGGTCACGAATCTGCATCACGCCATCGGCATCAATGGTGGCGATGTCGCCGGTGGGGAACCACCCGTCGACCAGCGCCGACGTCTCGCCCTTGTAGTATTGGCGCACGATCCACTGCCCGCGCACCATGAGTTCGCCTTGCGACACACCATCGCGCGGCAGCGTGGCGCCGCTCTCATCCACCACCTTGATCTCGACACCAAACACGCTCTTGCCTTGTTTGGCCACCAGCGCGTGTTTCTGGGCCGGTGTCATGCCGGCATGTTTGCCCTGCAGCGTGCCCATGGTGGCCACCGCCGTGGTCTCGGTCATGCCCCATCCGTGGCGTACTTCGACGTTGTACACATCGGCGAACTTGGCAATCAGTGATTGCGGCATGGCCGAGCCGCCCGTGGCCGTCATGCGCATGGTGGAGAACTGCAGCTTGTGCTGCTCGACATGCGCCACCATGCCCTGCCAGATGGTGGGCACACCCGCACTGATCGTGACCCGCTCGGACTCCATGAGCTCGTACAACGAGGCGCCATCCAGCCGTGGACCCGGCAATACCAGCCGGGCACCACCGATCGGCGCCGCATACGGAATGCACCATGCGTTGATGTGGAACATCGGGACCACCGGCAGGATGGTTTCCTGCGTCGACACACGCAAGGCATTGGGGCTGCAGATCGCCATCGCGTTGAGCACGATGGCGCGGTGCGAATACAGCGCGCCCTTGGGGTTACCGGTGGTGCCCGAGGTGTAACACAAGGCGGCCGCCGTCCGTTCGTCGAACACAGGCCACTCGAAATCGGCGCTGTGGGGCGCGATCAGGTCGTCATAGGCCACGACGTTCTCGACCCCCTCGATCACCGGCATGTGCTCCGCGCCGGACAGGCAGACCCAGGCTTTGACCTTGGGGCAATGCGCGGCCACGCCCTTGACCAGCGGAGCGAACGTGGCGTCGAACAACACCACGGCGTCCTCGGCGTGGTTGATGATGTAGATGAGTTGTTGCGGATGCAGGCGCGGATTGCAGGTGTGCATGACCATGCCGCTACCCGACACGGCGTAATAGGCCTCCAGGTGGCGATGGTTGTTCCATGCGATCGACCCGACCACACTGCCGGGCTGCAGGCCCAGGCCGGCCAGAGCGTTGGCCAGGCGGCGGGCGCGCGACGCGCAGTCGGCATAGGTGTAACGAAACAGGGGGCCGTGTGTTTCGCGCGACACCACTTCGACATCACCGTACTGCGCCGCAGCATGGTCGATGATGCCGGACAACAGCAAGGGAAGGTCCATCATGAGGCCAGGCTGTAACATGCAGAAGTCTCCGATCAAGGTTAAAAATAGTCAG
>JAYVRP010001024.1:0-3216 GCA_043776215.1 Rhodoferax sp.
GGGCCGCGGCGCGGCTCGCGGTCACGTTCGCGCGCGCAGGCGAGCGCAGCCTGCGGGTCGATCCAGGTCCAGGCCTTGACGCCAGGATCGCGTTCGGCGCTGCGTTCCAGAAACGCACGGGTGTAGTCCTCGCTGCTGAGTTGGCCATCGGCCATCAGCTTCGAAGCCTGCGCAGCGGTCAGCTTCCAGGTGTCCATGTCTTATTCCTGGTGGCGGTAGGCATCCAGCATCCGGCTGTAGGTGGTGGGCCAGACACCGGCGTGGCTGCACATTACTTGCAAAGCCTGGCGAAAGGCGCGAATGCGGTGGGGCTGGCCGGTCAGCCAGCTGTGCGCCGAAATGGCCATCACGCGCCCGCCGTGGTCGGCGGCTTCGCGCCACAACGTGGTGAATGCGTCCACGAGCTGTTCCACGTAGTCGGCATTGGACAGGTTGTAGTCCAGCATCGACTGGCGGTCGTTGACGTCGAGCGCATACGGCACGCCGTACAGCGCACCGGCGCGGGTGTTCATGCGCACGGGCAGGTCGTCCTGGTTCCAGTCCAGCGTGTAGTCGATGCCCTGTTCCGCCAGCAGGTCCGGCGTATGGTGCGATTCGGACTGCATCGGCGAGAGCCAGCCGCGCACCGGCTGCCCGCTTGCCTGGCGCAGCTGCGCCAGCGCTTCGGTGACCCACTGGCGTTCCTGGTCTTCGGGGGTCTTGCCATGGGCCACATGGCCCATGTCCAGCCCCTGGCCGACCACTTCCCAGTTGCGCCGCGTGATCTCGCGCAGCAGGAAGGGGTGACGCAGCGCAAGCTGCGAATTGATGGCCACGGAGGCTGGAATACCGAGCTCCTCGAGCACCTTGAAGATACGAAACACCCCGACCCGCGTGCCGTAGTCGCGCGTGGTGTAGTTCCAGTAGTCGGGGTAAGGCCGTTCCATGCCGCCGACGGCCTTCACGGTCATCTGGGCCGGCACCATGTCGAGCGGGAACCACTCCAGCACCGGCACCACGACCAGCGCAATCCGTGCACCTTCGGGCCAGCGCACCGCAGGGCGCTTGAACAGGTTGGTGTAGCCATAGCGGTCGTGGTCCATGCCGCGTGCGCGGCGCGGGTATTCGAGGTAGGAGGCAGGCAGGCTCATGGTCAGTCCTTTCTGGCGGCGATGGCCCGGGTGACGTTGTCGTAGTGGTGCGTGGCGTACCACTGCGCGATCTCGCGCCCGGTGGCCATCCATACCTTGTCGTGGCGCGTGATGTATTTCAGCGTTTCATCGAACTCGCGCACGCGGTGCGGCAGCCCGATGAGCCACGGGTGCAGCGGGATGCACATCACCTGCGGGTTGTCGGCGCCCTCCGCGTACAACTGGTCGAATTGGTCCCGGATGGCCTCTGTGTAGCGCCGCGGTGTCATGCGCTTGAGCACCAGGCAGGTGTAGTCGTTGATTTCCAGCGAATAGGGCAGGCTGATGAACTTCTTGCCTGTATTCACCTTGACCGGCAGGGGCTGGTCGTCGTGCATCAGGTCAGCCGTGTAAAGCACATCGGCCTCGGACAGCAGGTCCATCGTGTCCGGATTGTTGGACAGAGCGGGCGAGAGCCAGCCGGTCAGCGGCTGGCCGGAAGCCTTGAAGATCGTGTCCCGGGCGTCCTGGATCAGAGCGCGTTGCTGCGCGGCGTCCATGCCGTACAGGTAACGCGTGTTGTAGACGCCATGCGAAAACAGCTCCCAGCCGCGTTCGACGCAGGCCTCGATGATCTCGGGGTAGTGGTCGCACACACCGACGTTCAGCGAGACGCTGCCCTTGACGGCGTAGCGGTCCATCACCTCCATCATGCGCCACACGCCGGCGCGGTTGCCGTAGTCACGCAGCGTCAGCCAGTTGAGATCGGGTGCCGGGCGCGGCAAGGCGCTGCGCATCGGATTGGCTGGCGGATCGTATTCATAGTGCTCGATGTTGGGCGCCACCCAGACTGCCACGCGCGCCCCTCCAGGCCAGTGGATCTTCGGTCGATCGATGCTGGGCAGGTAGTCGTAGAGTTGCGGGTCGTGTTGCATGGCTGCTCCGTCAATGGTGATTCAGGCGATCTCCGGAATGTCTTCCGGCCCGGACAACGTGTCGATGCGCTGCAGCGCGTCGAACAGGCGCCGGGCCTGTGCCTCGGTGGCGTGAACCCGTTGCGCACATTCGTGGAACTTCGCCCACAACTCGGCCTGCGGCAACGGCAGGTCGGCGTGGCCGGTGGCGCGGCGCACCTTGTCGGTGGTGATTTCGGTGCCGTCGGCCAGGCGCAGGCGCACGAAATCGGCCGGCGCAGCGCCGGGATAGTCGGGGTCGAATTCCGCCGTGGTTTCGATCTGGACCCGTCGCATGAGGGACTGGACAGCGTCGGTGGAGACAAAATCATCCTGCAACTCGGCAATGCCGACCTTGCCACGCAGCAGGCAGGCGGCCACGACGAACTCGAGGCTGAACTTGGCCTCCAGGGCCGTGCGCGCCTGGTGGAACGGCATCACCGCGGCGTGCTTCTCGCTCACCAGCGCAATCACCTCGCGCACCTGGTCGGGGTCGATGGCCTGACGCGCGAGCAGCCCGCGCAGCGCGTCAATGGTGCGTTGCGAGGCGCCGACCGTCGGATACTTCTTGATGTTGAGGCCCAGCGTCTCGATCAGGCCCGGCTGACCGACCGCAGGCAGCGGCGTGCGCAGGTCGACGCGACCCTCGGGCGAAAGCGCCCGCAAAAGACCCAGCGGACTCTCCAGCGCGGTGCTGCCTGCTTCGATGCCGGCGAGCGCCATCTCGGCCGCCTGGATGCCGGACTGGGCCGCGCGGCCGGCATGCAGCGGCTTGGCCATGGTGCCGAAATTGGCCATCACGCCTCCAGCGAACGAGGCGCTCAGCGCCACCGCATGCCGGGTGGTCACACGGTCCAGCCGCATCAGCATGGCCGCTGCCACCGCGGCAGCCACCGGGCCGAAAACCGCTGTCGGGTGCCAGCCCTTGCTGTGGAGGTGGTCGGGTTCACGGCGCATCAGGTTGCCCCACACCTCGTAACCGGCGATGTAGGCCTGGGCCATTCGCATGCCGCTTGCACCCTGTGCATCGGCCACCGCGAGGATGGTGGGTACGAGCACCGCGCTGGGGTGGTTGGAATAGGCGTAGTCGTCCCAGTCGATGGCATGTGCCGCCACGGCACCCAGCAGTGCGGCCTGCGCCGGGCTGGCGCGCT
>JAYVRP010001025.1:0-3209 GCA_043776215.1 Rhodoferax sp.
ATGCTGCTCAACGCCGGCCCTTTTCACCGCGAGATCACGCGCCTGAGCCTGGAGCGTGAGACCCTGCTGTTTGGCTCATCGGCCAATCTGTCGATGCACAGCACCAAGTTCCGCGTCGAAGACATGGAGCCGGAAATCACGGCAATTGCCGACGTGATCGTCGACTACGGGCTGATGAAATACCACCTTTGGCAGGCCTCGTCCACTCTGCTGCATTGCGAGACATTGGAGGTGGTGCGACATGGCTCGTGTTTCGAGAACATTGCGGACATCCTGCAGCGGCATTTCAAGGTCGAATTGGCGCCGAGGCCCGCACACTGACAAGGCGCCGCCCGCCTGGATCACACCGGCATCACCCGGTGGTGGCCCAGCCGCCACTGCGTGACATGGCGCATCAGCATGGGAACGGTCATGGCCAACCCGACGAGTGTGGCGGCCAGACTGGGCGCCACCATCAGCAGTGCAGCCGCAAAACACAGCACTTGCTCCCAGCGTTTCATCTCCACCAGGAAGTACTTGCTCAGGGCGGCGGCCAGGATGGTGATACCCAGCACGCAGCCCGAGAAGGTGACGATGAAGTCGTACCAGGTGAAACCCTTGGCAACCAGCAGCAGCGACGGTGAGAACACGAACACAAAGGGCACCAGCACCTTGGCCAGGCCCAGGCGAAACGCGGTGTTGCCGGTCTTGAACGGGTCGCTGCCGGCCATGCCAGCCGCCGCATACGCCGCCAGCGCCACCGGGGGCGTGATGTCGGCCAGCACACCGTAGTAGAACACGAAGAAGTGCGCCACCAGCGGCTCGACACCGAGCTGCACCAGCGTCGGAGCGGCCACGGTGACCATGATGATGTAGTTGGCCGTGGTGGGTATGCCGCAGCCCATCAGGATACATACCGCACCGGTCATGACCAGGGCGCACAACAAGGTGAGCGACTGCGTGGAGATCCACGCGGCAGGCAGCACCAGGGCCATCGCACCTGACATGGCCTGCGCCGCGCCGGTGATGATGAAGCTGATCTTGAAGCCCACGCCCGTGAGCGTGACTACCCCGATCACAATACCGACCGTGGCCGCCGCCGCCCCCACGGCCAGCGCGTATTTGGCGCCGGTCTCCAGCGCTTCGACCAGCACGGCATAGTCGATGCGCCCCTGGATGCGCCCGAAACGCCGCGCCAGTGCCGTGACCAGCAGCGCCAGCGCAAACATCGACAACTTGAGCCACTGGTCCAGCCCGGTGAATGCAATCGCCACCAGAAGCAGGTGCAGCGCCACCATCAGCACCCAGTTGCGCACCTTGTTGCCGCGCACCTGCGTGGCCAGCCCCACGATGGCGCAGGAACTGATACCCACGAACGCCGCCAGGTAAGGCGTGCGCCCGCTCACCAGGGTGGTGATCAGCAGCACCAGCGGAATCAGCGTGGGCCAGCGCATCTGCAGGCTCTGGCGCAGACGGGGCATTTCCTCCTCGGTCAGGCCACGCAGACCATACCGTTTGGCCTCGAAATGCACCTGCATGAAGACACCGAAGAAATGCATGAACGCCGGCACCACGGCCGCCGCGATGATGGTGTGGTAGGGCAGATTCAGAAACTCGATCATCAGGAAGGCAGCGGCCCCCAGCACCGGTGGTGTGATCTGCCCGCCGGTGGACGCTGCAGCCTCCACCGCACCGGCGAAATGGCGCTTGTAACCGATGCGGATCATGGCCGGAATGGTGAGCGAACCCACGGTCACGGCATTGGCCACCGAGGAGCCGCTGAGCATGCCGAACATGGCCGAACCGAAGACGCTGACCTTGGCCGGCCCGCCCGCGTAACGACCGGCCACACTGGATGCGATGTCCAGGAACAACTGCCCGAGCCCGATCCGTGTGGCCATGACGCCGAACAACACGAAATGGAACACATAGGTGGCGACCACACCCACCGCCACGCCATAGATGCCCTGGCTGGTCAGGTACTGGTGGTTGATCAGCTGGCTCCAGTTGGCGCCGGCGTGTTGCAGCAAACCCGGGAAGGAACGCCCGAACAGCGCATAACAGGAGAACCCGATGGCGATCAGCGGCAGCGGCCAGCCCATGCTGCGCCGCGTGGCCTCCAGCAGGCTGACGAACAGGATGCTGCCCATCACCACGTCCAGCGTGTTGGGGTTGCCCACACGCAGCGCCAGGTCCTGGAAGACCCAGGGGATGTACAACACGCTGGCGGCGCAGCACAGGCCCAGCAGCCAGTCGAGCAGGGGGATACCGCCTGGGCTGGCCAGGCTGTGGCGCACGCGGTGCTGCGCGTCGTGGTGGCGCGCCGAGAACACCAGGAAGATCAGCCCCAGCACAAACGCCAGGTGCACGCCGCGGTGGGTGGTTTCGCGCAACAGCCCGAACCCGGCCGTGTAGTAATGAAAACAGCTCAGTGTGATCAGCAAGCACTTGATGAGCAGCGTCGCCGGTGGCACCGACGGCCGGAAACGCATCTCCGGGTCGAACTTTTCTTCAAGTGCCTGAAGCTGCGGCCCGTCGGGCAGGTTGGTGGTGATGGCCATGGTGCGGTGCGCTTGCGGGGGGAAACAGCAACGGGCGGAATCGTCCGCCTGTTGCGAAGGAGGAGCTCGCCCGGAGCTACTTCAGGGCGCCAACTTCCTTGTAGAAGCGCTCGGCCCCCGGGTGGTAGGGAATACCGACACCCTGCACCGCATTCTTGAGCGTGATCATCTTGCCCTTGGCGTGGCCCGATTGCAGCGTGCGTTGCGTGGCGTCGCTGAACAATGCCTTGGTGATCTGGTACACGGTCTCGGTGTCGGCCTTGTCGCTGGTGACCCATTGCGCGCCGACTGCCAGTGTGTTGACCGCAGCCACGCCCTTGTAGGTGTCGCCCGGGATGGTGTCATTGGCAAAAAACGGGCTGGCCATGCGCAGGCCCTGTGCCTGCGGCCCGTCGATCGGCAGCAGTTCGATGCCGGAGCCACTGCTGGCGAGCTCGGCGATGGCACCGGCGGGCGCGCCACCGGTGAAGAAAAAGGCGTCGAGGGAGCCGTCTTTCATCTTGTCGCCGGCCTGATTGGGCTTGATGTACTCGGGCTTGATTTCAGACTCCTGCACACCATAAGCGGCCAGCACCAGGCGCGCGTTGATGAGCGTGCCGGAGCCGGGTTCGTCGAGCGCCACGCGTTTGCCCTTGAGGTCGGTGATGGCCTTGATCCCCGAGCCCTTGC
>JAYVRP010001026.1:0-3208 GCA_043776215.1 Rhodoferax sp.
GAGGGCCACACCGCGCGCATGGATGCGAGCTGGTAGGGAACCACCAGGCTGATCGGGCCACCCCAGCTGTAACCCAGCCTGAAGAGTGCCAGCGAGTCACAGAACTTGTCGACCTGCTGCTGGTTGAACTGGGGCTGGACGATGACGCTGAACAGGCCGGCTGCGCCGCCAATGCCGTTGCGGCAGGTCGCGCTCCAGTGCGCGTGACCCGGCGCACCTGGCAAGGCCGGATGCAACACCTGCGCGAATTCGGATCGCCGCTGGCACCAGCGTGCCAACTGGCGAGCAGCCTCGTCATGTGCGTTGTAACGCAGAAAGATGCTGGGCAAGCCGCGCAGGACCGCCTCCGCGTCATTGGCCCCGACCGCCAGGCCCAGACGCATGTGGCAAAGCTTGAGCCGCATGTGCAAGGCCGGATCGCGGGTCATGATGCTGCCCATCAGCACGTCGCCGCCCCCGCTGGGGTATTTGGTGAGCGCGTGGACCGTGATGTCCACACCAACAGGGCTGGCCGAACCCGGCACCAGGTCAAAGGGCCGAAACGCGATGCCCGCGCCCCAGGTGTTGTCCAGCACCGACAACACGCCGCGGTCGGCACAAATGCGCACCATCTGCAACAGGTCGGGGAACTCCATGGTGACCGAACCGGCCGCCTCCAGCCACACCAGCCGCGTGCGCTCCGTGATCCGGGCCGCCAGGTCGTGCGGATCCATCGGGTCGTAGAACGCGTGGGTAATGCCCCACGACTGCAACTCACCCTCGGCAAACACTTTGCCAGGGCCATAGGCGTTGTCGGGAATCAGCACTTCATCACCAGTCTTGAGCAGGGCCATCGAGACCATGGCCACGGCCGCCAGGCCACTAGGGACCAGCAGGCATTGCAGAGCACCCTCAAGTGCACACAGCCGTTCTTCCAGCTGGTAGGTGGTTGGAGTTCCGTGCAGACCGTAGGTGTAGCCGGTCTTGTCTTTCCATTCGACACTGCGCATGGCGGCGACGTCAGGGAAAAAGACGGTGGATGCCTTGAACACGCCCGGTTGTGGCGCGGCAAAACCGGCCGGCGCCACGTAAGGGTGGTGGATCAGCTCTGTTGTGGGTTCACGCATGAAAAATTGCCTGCATTACACACTCCACTTGGCGATCAATTGCTCTACCCGCATGGCGTCATAACCTTCGAACGGCTGATGGATCCAGGGATTGCTGGGCAGGAATTCCACCGAATAATCCGGCGTGAAGGCGGATACGCCTTTGGTCCACAACACGGCGCTGCGCAGTTCGATGATGGGAGCATAGTTGTTGCGCAGTTGGTGGATCACCGAGTTCAAGGTGAGGCCCGTGTCTGCGAGGTCGTCCACGAGAAGCACGCGCCCCGCAATCTCGCCCTTGGGTGTTGTGATGTAGCGCGCAATGTCGAGGTTGCCCTGTTGCGTGCCAGCCTCGGCCCGGTACGAGCTGGTGGACATGATGGCCAGTGGCTTGTCGAAGATGCGCGACAGGATATCTCCAGGCCGCATGCCCCCACGTGCCAGGCACAGGATGGTGTCGAATTGCCAAGCCGACTGGTGGATCTTGATCGCCAGTTTCTCGATCAGGTTGTGGTATTCGTCATAACTGACGTACAGGTGTTTTCCGTCTTCTGTCAACATGATCGGTTCCTTCAATCGGCCAGGTAGGGGTGCCGCATCATGATAGTGTGGTCACGATCGGGGCTGGTGGAAACCATGTGGATAGGAACCCCGGTGACCTGCTCGATGCGTTGCAGGTACAGCCTGGCTGCCACCGGCAATTCGTCGTATTGCGTTACACCGACGGTGCTTTCGGTCCAGCCCTGCATCACCTCGTAAATGGGGGTGCAGCGCTCGATATCGTCCGCCCCCATGGGCAGGATGTCGATCTGTTCACCATCCATGTCGTAACCCGTGCACAGGCTCAGTTCCGCCAGGCCGTCGAGCACGTCGAGCTTGGTGATGCACAGGCCCGACAGGCCGTTGACCTGCGCCGAGCGTTTCAGCAAGGCCGCATCGAACCATCCACAACGACGCGAGCGCCCCGTCGTCACGCCTTTTTCGGCGCCGACGGTGCTCATGTGGTACCCCGGGGTGCCTGGCGTCTGCCAGTCAAGTTCAGTCGGAAACGGTCCCCCGCCAACGCGCGTGCAGTAGGCCTTGGTGATACCCAGGACATAGTGCAGCATGCCTGGCCCGACTCCGGAGCCTGCGGCCGCGTTGCCAGCCACGCAGTTGCTGGACGTGACGTACGGATAGGTCCCGTGATCGACATCGAGCAATGTGCCCTGTGCGCCCTCGAACAAAAGGTTCGCCCCTTTGGCATGGGCCTCGTTCAACTCGCGCGAGACGTCGGCCATCATGGGTCGGAGCAGTTCGGCATGGCGCATCGCGTCGTCGTAGACGGCATCAAACTGCACGATGCCATCCACCATGTACGGCGCCAGCGTGGCTCCAAACTCGAAACGCGCCGACCCCAGGTAGGTCGTGAGCACATGGTTGTGCAGGTCCAGAAGTTCGCGCAATTTGGCGGCGAACCGCAGCGGATGTTTCAAGTCTTGCACACGCAGGGCGCGTCGGGCGATCTTGTCTTCGTAGGCGGGGCCAATGCCACGCCCGGTGGTCCCGATCTTGGCGTTGCCGCCCTTTTCGCGGGCGGCCTCGCGAGCGACATCGAGCGCCACATGGAATGGCAGGATCAGCGGGCATGCCTCGCTGATGCGCAGCCGCGATCGGACTTCGACCCCGGCACGCTCCAGCCCTTCGATCTCTTCGAACAGCTTGGCCGCCGACAACACCACGCCATTGCCGATGTAGCAACGTACCCCTGCGCGCATGATGCCGCTTGGAATCAGGTGCAGGGCTGTCTTGACGCCATTGATCACCAGCGTATGGCCCGCGTTGTGGCCACCCTGGAAGCGCACCACACCCTGCGCACTTTCGGTCAGCCAATCGACCAGCTTGCCTTTGCCTTCGTCTCCCCATTGGGTTCCTACGACGACGACGTTGCGTCCCTTGGTTGTATTCATCGGGCTTTTCTCAAACGGCTTTCACAACCCACTGCCCCGCAACTTGTAACAGCTCGCGATCACACTGGAACTCATCCACTTCATTTTCATGCCCGGGCAAGACACACACGACCGTGTGGCCCGCTGAACGCAATCTCGAGATTGCCTGGCGCAGATCGTCCTGTTCGCCCCAGG
>JAYVRP010001027.1:0-3201 GCA_043776215.1 Rhodoferax sp.
GCCCAAACTTGCGCGTGACGGCAGCGCGCTGCAGCCGCAGCTCGAATCGGCTTTCCTGAGCTTGACCGTGCCACACGGTCTCGACACGGTGCTGGGTACTGCGGGACGTGGTTACGCCATTTTGGCGGACGACAACCTGGTGTTGCGCGGTGTGCGGGAGTCGCTCGACTGCGAGGGCATCGATGCCATTTTGCGGATCCAGCAGATTTACCAGAATGCATGACATGGCGGATCTGCAGATCGTCGCCGACGGCTATTTTGATGGCAATACGCACCATCCGCACGGGCCGTTCACGCTCACCGTGCGGGACGGGTGCATCAGCGAGATTTGCGAGGGGGAATCGTTGTGCGAGGGCATGGAGGTGCGACGTGCCCGCTTCCTCATGCCGGGCCTGGTTGAAGCCCACTGCCATCTGTTCCTCGATGGTGGTGAACTCGATCCGGTCAGGCGCGCCGCCTACCTGCAAGCGTCGCATGATTCGATGCTCGCGGTTGGGCGTCGATCCGTGGGGCAGTCACTCGCAGCCGGCGTCACGCTGGTTCGTGATGCTGGCGACATCCACGGCATCAATCTGCTGTTGCGCGCTGAACAGCAACAGGCGCAGGTCTTGCCCAATGTGTTGTGCGCCGGCCGGGCGATTCGCAATGCCCGTCGCTACGGGAGTTTCATGGCGCAGGAGTTGACCGCGCAAACCAGCCCGGAGCAACTGGTGTCGGAGCTGGCCGTTCATGCAGACCAGATCAAGATCTTGATGACGGGCATCCTCGATTTCGAAGCCGGTACGGTGAAGGGCGCTGTGCAGTTCACGCAAGAGCAGGCTACGCAGATCGTTTCGGCGGCGCGTCGGCGGGGCTTGCGCACCTTTGCGCACTGCAGCGGTGCGGATGGCATCGACATTGCATTGGCGGCCGGTGTCGACTCGATCGAACACGGATTTTTCGTGACGCGCGAGCAGCTCCAGATCATGGCCGACCGGGCGGTATCCTGGGTCCCGACCTTTTCACCGGTGCATTTCCAATGGTCCCATCCGGAAATCGCGAACTGGAGTCTGCCTACCGTCGGCAATCTGGAGCGGATCCTGGACGATCACCGGCGCCAACTCGCCCATGCCTATGCGCTTGGTGTGCCGGTGCTGGTCGGCTCGGACGCCGGCAGCCTGGGTGTGCCCCATGGCAGCGGTTGCGCGGATGAATTGATCCTGATGGCCGCCGCCGGTGTTCCGCTGTGCCGGCTTCTGCACTCCGCCACCGCGCTGCCGCGCATGCTGTGGGGTTGTGCGCCGGCGGATATCGCACCCGGCTGCCGCGCCGAGATCGTGCTGTTCGACCAGTCGCCCTTCGCCGACCTGCGTGCCCTGCGACGTCCAGTTGCAGTGGTTCGCGACGGCCAGCTGTCGCAGTCCGAACCCGCACTGTCCTGACCCACCAAATTCTTGAAAGGAATTTCCATGATTGACCATAAGGCACTGTTCGACGCCATTTGCAAGGGCGACAGAAACACCGTCGTGCGCCTGGTGCAGGCCGCTGTCGATACCGGGCAGGACGTCGGGCAACTGCTCAAGAACACGATGATTCCGGCGATGGGCGAGGTGGGCGACCGTTTCTCGCGCAACGAAATCTTCGTGCCGGAAATGCTGGTGGCCGCCCGCGCGATGCAAGGCGGGCTCACCATCGTCGAGCCGATTTTGGCCGGCTCAGGCCACGAACCGCTGGGACACGTCTGTATCGGTTCGGTCAAAGGCGACCTGCACGACATCGGCAAGAACCTTGTGGCGATGATGCTCAAGGGCGCAGGGTTCTCGGTCGACGACCTTGGCGTCGATGTGGCCGTGCCGGAATTCGAGCAGGCGGTGCAGCGGGGCGCACGCGTCATCTGCTTGAGCGCGCTGCTGACCACCACCAAGCATGAGATGCGCACGGTGATCGACCATTTCCGGGGCCGCGAGGGTGTGCGCGTTGTCATCGGGGGTGCGGTGATCACGCAGGAATACGCCAACGAAATTGGGGCCGACGGTTTCGGCGCTGACGCGTCGGACGCGGTGCGCGCCGTCAAGCAGTGCCTGAGCCTGGCTGCCTGAATCGGATGCAACGTTCCTATCCAATCACCAACACCCGCATCGACCGACATGACGATCCGCGTCAAGACCAGCGACAGTGAACACCTGTTGCCCAACCAGCCGGGCCGACTGTTGTCCGAGATCCTCTCCACGCACGGACTGGGCCTGAACCAGCGCTGCGGCGGCGACGGTAATTGTGGTGGCTGCACGGTCGTGCTCGAGCAGGGGACATTCACGGTGGGAACGCAACATCTGTCGGTGACCACACACGCGGCCCGCCAGGCGCCTGCCTGTCGTACGCGGGCCGGGAACGGCGCCTGCGTGATACAGCTGCCGCCACGCTCCCGGCACGAAGACGGCGGACGTATCGAGTCGGATTTCGTGTTGCCGCCATTCGCCCTGGATGCACAGGTACGGCGCATTGTTTTTTCCGTTCCGCCAGCATCGCTGCGCGACCATCGCTCCGACCTTGAACGTTTGGTCGATACCGTGTGCAAGCAGTCCGGTTGCGCGCCACTGCAGCTATCACTGCCTCAAACGCGCGCCATGGCCTGGATGATGGCCGCCGGCACCGGCCGCATGACGGCCACCCTGGCCGCCAGCAACGGGGTCTGGCATCTGATCGCGCTGCGCGAAGGCGAACACGCGGTCGTCCCCCATGGCCTGGCGATCGACATCGGAACGACCACCGTGGCTGCCGTGCTGGTGGATCTCGGCACCGGCGCCGTGGTGCAGAAAGCCGCCCGCTACAACCAGCAGGTGGCAATTGCAGCGGATGTCGCATCCCGGATCTCTGCCGCGAAGTCGGATGTCGATCTGGAGCGGCTGCGCAAGTCGCTGGTCCGCGACACGATCAACCCCATCGTCGACGACCTGTGCCATTTGCAGGGCATCGAACATGACGACATCTGCCGTGTTTCCATCGCCGGGAACACCGTGATGGTTCACCTGTTGCTGGGGCTCCCCGTCACCAATATCGGCCAGGTTCCCTTCAATCCCGTGTTGCGCGATCCTGGTCGGTTGACGGCCGGGCTGATCGGCATCACCGTCGCACGGCAGGCGCCGGTGCACATTGCGCCCGCAATCGCCGGATACATAGGCGGCGACATCACGGCCGACATCCACGCAACCGGTTTGCAATCGG
>JAYVRP010001028.1:0-3201 GCA_043776215.1 Rhodoferax sp.
GGCAGAAAATGACGGGCCATTGCCGGTGAGGATCACGCAGCGCACACCGCGGTCATCGTCGATGCGGTTGATCGCACCCAGAAATTCCGGGACCGCCGAATTGCCGGTGAGCGGGTTACGCTGTTCCGGCAGGTTCATGGTGAGTGTGACGACAGGGCCGTCTTGTTCGTATATCAGGAAGTCAGACATGGGTAGTCCTCAGAATCGGTACTCTTGATTACACAATGAAAGTGGGCATCGCCTGCCAGCCACCACGCGCGAGTGACTTGCGGCGGCAACCACCTTGATACCGCCAGTCGCCAGCATGCAAAGGCCGGTCACTGGTGTCGCAATCACAATCATCATCCGGGCCGGCCCGATACCCGTTGCCCCAGCAGGCCACGCCCGATCACCTGCGCCTGAATCTCTGCGGCACCTTCAAAGATGCTGAGGATGCGTGCGTCACACAAAACCCGGCTGATTTCGTATTCCAGCGCGTACCCGTTGCCTCCGTGGATCTGCAACCCCGTATCGGCATTGCTCCACGCGACGCGCGCCGCCAGCAGCTTGGCCATGCCGGCCTCGATATCGCACCGGTGGCCTTTTTCCTTTTCCTGCGCAGCGAAGCCGGTGAGTTCACGCGCCATCACCGTCTCGGCCACCATCATGGCGAGTTTGTCGCCCACACGCGGAAACTCGATGATGGGCTTGCCAAACTGCCTTCGATCATTGGCATAACGCCAGGCCAGATCGAATGCGCGCCAGGCCACGCCCACGGCACGCGCAGCAGTCTGGATACGGGCCGCCTCGAAGGTCCGCATGAGTTGGCGGAACCCCTGACCACGTTTGTCACCCAGCACGGCATTGGACTGCGTCTCGAAGCCGTCAAAAGCGATCTCGTATTCGCGCATGCCCCGGTAGCCCAGCACGGCAATGTCGCTGCCGCTCATGCCCGCGGCAGGAAACGGATCCGATGCTGTGCCGCGCGGCTTCTCGGCCAGGAACATCGTCAGCCCGTCATGGTCGGTGCTGCCTGGCTCGGAACGCGCCAGCAGGGTCATCAGGTCACTGCGCGCGCCATGGGTGATCCAGGTCTTGTTGCCGTCGATGCGCCAGCGGCCGTCGGGTAACGGGGTGGCGCGCGTGCGCAGGGATGCCAGGTCCGACCCGGTGTCGGGTTCAGTGAACACGGCGGTGGGCAGCACCGCGCCGGACGCAATCTTCGGGAGCCAATACGCCTTTTGCGCTTCGGTTCCAGCGGAGAGGATCAGTTCGCCCGCAATCTCGGAACGTGTGCCCAGGGAACCCGCCGCGATCCAGGCGCGGCTGAGTTCCTCGGTCACGATACACATGGCGCGCTTGCCCAGGCCCATGCCGCCATACGCAACCGGCACCGTGACACCAAACACGCCGAGCTCGGCCAACGCCGCCACCAACGCATCGGGAATGAGTGCGTCGGTCAGGTGCCAGGCATGGGCATGTGGCGTGATCTCGCGCGCGGCAAAGCGGCGAAACTGTTCGCGGATCAGGTCGAGGTCTTCGTCAAACGCGGTCTCGGCAACGGTGCCACCCTGGCGCAAGTGATCCACCAGGGCCAGCCGCGTGTCTGGTCGCGCCCCGCGCTGAGTGAACCAGCGGACGGAATCCACATTGACCAGAGCAGTGACCGCCGCCTCCAGTTGGAGTTCGGCCGGGCGAAAAATCTCGTTTTGCGACATCGGCACGCCTCCGATGAGCTGCGCCAGATACTCGCCGATGCCCAAGGTGAGTGCAAGTTCCTCGCCAGCGCCCAGACGCCCTCGTTCATGAAACCGTAACCCCCACCGTGCAGCACAGACGATGGCCTCTGCGGTGGTGGAAGTCCAGGCCAGGCCGTGCAGCACCCGCTGGTGCTTGTTCATCAGGGCTGCGTCGGGGCTGCCAGCTGGCGCACACAGGCGCGCCACTGCCGTTGCAACAATGCCCGTGTATTGGCGCACGGGTGCCACAATCTCGTGCAAATATTCCGGAAAACTCGGGGATGGCGTCAAGTGCTTGCCTTCAAAAGATGCTCGCGTGTTGCCTGGGCCGTTCAAGCAGGGCCGGCTCCAGCAACGACGCCGTCGTCGTGCAGCTGGCCGATTTGCGTCGGACTGAATGACAACAGCTCTGCCAGCACGTCGTCAGTGTGTTCACCAAGCCGGGGCGCGCGCACCGGCGCAGCCCGCGGCGCACCGCCGAAATGGGCTGCGGCTCCGGGCGCCGGATAACGATCACCACTGGGGTGATCCAGCATGCCAAACATCGGACCCTGCAGCGACAGCCGCGGATCCTCCTCCAGCGCCGTCTTGAGGGTGCGATACGGCCCCCAGCACACGCCATGCTGCTCGAAGCGGCGATGCAAGTCGGCCATGCTGCACGCGCCAATGGCGCGCTCGACCAACGGATAAAGCGCTTCGCGGTGCTGAAAGCGCACGCCCTCGTCACGCGCGAAAGAGACGTTCAAGTGGGTTTCCAGCTCGCCAATGCGGGTCTGCAGTTGCAACGCTTCGAGCAGTCCGGTCCATTGCCGGGCCGTGATGGCGACCACCATGACTCGCAAGCCGTCGGCGCTCGCGAAGTCACGCCCGAACGCGCCATACAAAACGTTACCCATGCGCGGTCGATCGGCGCCCGTGAGGACCTCGGCGACCTGGCCCATGTGGGCCAGGGAGGCCAGGGCCATGTCCGCCAGCGGAACGATCACCTCCTGGCCCAGTCCCGTGACGCTGCGATGCCGCTCGGCGGCCAGGGCGGCGAAGGCCGCATAAGCACCAGTGAGCAGATCCCAGGCCGGGAGCACATGGTTGACCGGTTTGTCGCCATTCTCGGCAGCACCGGTCATGTAGGGCAGTCCGAGCGCTGCATTGACGGTGTAATCCACAGCTGAGCCACCATCATTCCAGCCCGTCACGCGTACGCTGATGAGATCGGCGCGCAGCTTGCGCAGGGCTTCATGGGCGAGGAATCCATCCTTTGGAAAATTGGTGACGAACAAGCCGCCACCCGGCCCCGGCGCGGTGACCAGATCCACAGCCAGCTTGCGCCCCTGTGGCCGGGACAGATCGATCGCCACCGACCGCTTTCCCTTGTTGAGGCCTTCCCAGTAGAAGCTGTGCCCGCCGGGCGACAACGGCCAGCGGCGGAAGTCCGGCCCGCCGCCGATGGGATCGATTCGGATCACTTCGGCGCCAAGCTGCTGCA
>JAYVRP010001029.1:0-3197 GCA_043776215.1 Rhodoferax sp.
ATGGCCGAGAACGACCTGGTGACCGGCCTCAGCCTGCCTCCCACCCTGTATGCCGACATGGGAGGCTCGCTGATGGCGTCCGAGGCGGTGTTGCAGGCGGTACTGCAACAGCCACGCAGTGGCACGGGTGTGTACCTGGAAGTGGCACTGGCCAGCGCCTCGACCTACCTCGGTCTGCCGCGCCATTGGGGCATGACCCTGCCGGCAGGAACCGTTGGTGGTGCCCACGCAGGTTACCGCCTATACCCTTGCAAGGACGGCCGCGTGGCCGTCGCTGCGCTGGAGCCGCATTTTGCAGCCGCGTTGTGCGCGGCCGCCGGTGTGGCGACGAGCAGCTTGCAGACCATGCTGTCGCCGGCCACCCATGAGGCGGTTGCACGATGTTTCGCCAGCCGAACTTGCGCCGAGCTTGACGCGCTGGGCCGCGCCAACGATATTCCGATCCACACCCTGAAAGAAGACTGACCCATGGCCGACTGGTACAAAATTTCCAATGCGGGCGATATCCCGTCGCCCACCGTGCTCCTGTACCCGGAGCGTATCCAGGCCAATCTGCAACGCATGATCGCGATGGCCGGTGGCGTGGAGCGCCTGCGGCCCCATGTCAAGACCCACAAGCTGCCGCAGATCATCGCCATGAAACGCGCGGCCGGCATTCACAAGTTCAAGGTGTCCACCATTGCCGAAGCCGAGATGACCGCCACTGCGGGCGGGGAAGACATCCTGCTGGCCTACCAGCCCGTGGGCCCCAACGCGCGGCGCCTGGTGGCGTTGATGCGCATGTTCCCGCAGACGAAGTTCTCGACCCTGGTGGACGACGCGCGCAACCTGGCGGCCATCGCCCGGGTGGCGGTGGCGGAAAACGTGGTGATTCCGCTCTACCTCGACCTCAACGTGGGCATGAACCGCACGGGTATCCTCCCCGGTGATGCGGCCACCCAGCTGTACCGGGACATCTGCCGCACACCCGGCGTGCTGGCGGGCGGCCTGCATGCGTATGACGGCCACCTGCGCGGCGCCGACGCAGCAGCACTGGCCGATATCGCCGAGAAAACCTTCGCCCCCGTGCGCGCCATGCGCGCCCAGCTGTTGGCCGAAGGCTTTTCGGTGCCCAACTTGATCGGCAGCGGCACCCCGACCTTTGCACTGCTGGCACAACAGGGCGACGTGGAGGTGGGTGCAGGCACGACCGTGTTGTGGGATTTCGGGCAGGAAGGCGTCTGCCCCGATCACCATTTTCAGAATGCGGCGGTGCTGATGGCGCGCGTGATCAGCAAGCCGTCCCCCGGTCATCTGTGTTTCGACCTCGGGCACAAGGCGGTCGGCTCGGAAATGGCGCATCCGCGGGTGCGGCTGTTCGGCCTCGAAGACGCCGTGGCCACCACCCACAGCGAGGAACATCTGGTGCTGCAGACCGAGCGCGCCGACCGGTACCAGGTGGGCGACGTGGTATACGGCATTCCCCGGCACATCTGCCCCACCATGGCCTTGCACAGCGAGGTGTGGGCGGTGCGTGATGGCGCCGCCGCCGAACGCTGGCCGGTCGTGGCACGCACGCGCCGAATCACGGTCTGAGCGATTGCGCGCAACCACAGGACGCGGCACATGGCGGCGACACCGGCCCTGCTCCCATCGGCAGTGTCGCCGGCACAGTTCGAGCGCGACGGTTATATCTGCCCGGTGACGGCCCTCACACCCGATCAGACGGCCCACTACCGCGCGCTTTACCTGGCGTTTTACGACAAACACAGGGCCCGTCTCGACGCGCTGAAGGCCGGTGAGCGCTGGCAGATCAATACCGACACCCATTTCGTCTTCGAATGGGTCGACGCGCTGACCCGGGAGAGCACCATCCTGGACGCCGTCGAGCAACTGCTGGGGCCGGATATCCTGGCCTGGAACACCAGCTGGTTCGTGAAGTTCCCGAGTGACAAGGCGTTCGTGAGCTGGCACCAGGACGGCGCTTACTGGGGCCTGTCCCCCATGGAAGTGGCGACGGCCTGGGTGGCCCTGGGCCCGGTCACGCCCGAAAGCGGCTGCATGCGGGTCATCCCCGGGTCACACGCCGTGACCCACCTGCCCCAGCGCGATACCTTTGCCGACCACAACGTGTTGTCGCGCGGCCAGGAAATTGCAGTGGCGGTGGACGAAACACAGGCGGTGGACCTGGTGCTGCAACCCGGTGAGATGTCGCTGCACCACCTGTGGATCGTGCATGGGTCGAATGCCAACACCTCCGACATACCGCGGTTTGGCATCGCGATACGTTATGTGTCGCCCAGGGTGCGCCAGGAAGGCGGCGACAAGTCGATTGCCATGCTGGTGCGAGGGCGCGACGACTACGGCAACTTCACGCTGGTGGAACGGCCCGTTGGCAACGATGCAGTTGCTGGGGAAGGCCGGCACGCTGTGCTGCTCGAACGTGTGCACCTGGCGCTCGCAGCAGCACGGCGATAGTTGCGCCCATAGGAGCCTGCGGGGTTTTGCAGCAAAATCGAGCCCATGACGCGCTTCGTTGGAACCCAGCACCGCGACGAGATTGAACGGGACCCCTTGGTGGCCTGGCGGCGCGGAGTCGCGCTGGATGCGCTGGGCGCTCGACTTCTGCCTGCGCGCCCGCGCGGCGTTCTGCGCGCGCCACACCGCGTGTTCAACGCGATGGACGACCAACTGCAACTGGAGATCGCGCGTGTACTCAATGGGCGCGCTCCGACGTGAATCCGGACGCCCTGCTCGACCTGCTGCGCCGCTTTCAGGCCGAAGGCGTTGAATACGTGCTGGTCGGCGGGCATGCTGTGCGGCTGAACGGCTTCAACCGGGCCACAGAGGACATCGACATCCTGCTGCCGTCTTCCGTCGAGAACGGACGCAAGGTGATACGGGCCTTGTCTTTTCTGGACTCCGCCAAGGACCTCGATCCGCAGTGGTTTGCGCCGCCGGCCGATGCGCCCGAGAACATCCGCGTGTCCGACATCCTGCTGCTCGACCTGCTATTCGCCGCCAATGGTCAGACCTACGAGAGTCTGCGCGACCACGTCCGCATCCTCGGCGTCGACGGCGTCGAGGTCTGTACCCTTGACATCGAGGGCTTGCTGAAGACCAAGACCGAATTCCGCGACAAGGACAGGCTGGATCGTGAAGTGCTGATGCGCTTGCGCTCGTCGTTGGACCGCCCTGAATCGTGACCTCATCCGACG
>JAYVRP010001030.1:0-3193 GCA_043776215.1 Rhodoferax sp.
TTCGGTCTGGGCTGGCACCCGTACTTCGTCAAGCGAAGAGGCGGCCACATCACTTTTCCAGCCGCTGGGCGGTGGGAGATGGGAGCCGACAAGTTGCCAACCCACTGTGCGGCGTCGCCCGGCCTCGACACCGATGTTGAATCACTGGATGTGGACCATTGCTTCGAGGGCTGGAGTGGCCACGCGGAGTTGCACGACTCCCGGATGCGGGTGTGGGTGGACGCCAGTCTGAGGCGTTTGGTGGTGTTCACCAACCCGACACGCGATTTCGTGGCCATCGAGCCGGTCAGCCACGTCAACAATGCGGTGAACCTGGCCGGCAACGCGGCAACACAGGCCATGCGCAACCTGGGTGTGGAACTCCTGCAACCCGGCCAGTCGATGAGCGCCTCGATGCGTATTGGTGTGGAGCTGCAGTCCTGAGCCAGTCGAAGGGCCTGTCCTGAGCCAGTCGAAGGGGGGCGCACCATTTTCCGAACAAGGCGCGTTCAATAAATTCAATCCAGCCATGGCGGACATGGTTACCATGCCAGCCATGGACCAGACCCTCGTACACATGGCCGACCGCATACGTGCTGCGGCGAGTGAAGGGCAACCCTTGCGCTTGCGGGGCGGAGGAACGAAAGATTTCTACGGGCAGGCCTTGCGCGGCGAAGTGCTTGACACGGTTCTGCTCAGTGGCATCGTCAGCTACGAACCCAGCGAGTTGGTGGTGACCGCGCGTGCCGGAACACGCTTGGACGAACTGGAGGCAAGCCTGGCCCAGGAGGGCCAGATGCTGGCCTTCGAACCCCCCCATTTTGGTGTGGGTGCCACGGTGGGCGGAATGGTTGCAGCCGGGTTGTCCGGGCCGGCACGTGCTGCCGTGGGGTCGGTGCGTGACTATGTGCTGGGCATACAGATGCTCAATGGCCGCGCTGAATTGCTGAAATTTGGTGGTCAGGTGATGAAGAACGTGGCCGGGTACGACGTGTCACGCCTGATGTGTGGTTCGCTGGGGATGCTGGGCCTGCTGACGGAAGTGTCGCTCAAGGTGTTGCCCCGGGCACCGGCCGAAGCGACGTTGCGCTTCGAACTCGAACAGGCCAACGCGCTGCAGCAGCTGAACCGCTGGGCTGGCAAACCCCTGCCGATCAATGCCACCTGCTGGGTTCAGGATGGCGGGCGCGACCTTCTCTATGTGCGCCTGCGCGGTGCCCGTGCGGCAGTGGACGCTGCCATCACCAGCATGGGCGGCGTGCAGGAGGACAACGCCCAGGTCCAGCGCGACTGGATCGCGCTGCGTGAGCAGACCCTGCCGTTTTTCGTGTTGCAACGCGACGAATGCCTGTGGCGCCTGAGTGTCCCTGACACTGCACAGGTGCTGGTGCTGCCCGGGGCTGCCGACCAGCTTTTGCTGGAATGGGGTGGCGCACTGCGCTGGGTCAAGGCCCCTGCCAACCTGGCGCGGGCGTTACGCGCCGCTGCAGCGGCAGTGGGTGGCACGGCCACACTGTTTCGCCACG
Organism: Rhodoferax sp.; assembly: GCA_043776215.1. GTDB lineage: Bacteria > Pseudomonadota > Gammaproteobacteria > Burkholderiales > Burkholderiaceae_C > CAISIP01. The sequence goes on from JAYVRP010001030.1 coordinate 1,506, forward strand.
CGGTCTCAACGACAGAGCCCGCGCCGGCAGTCTTCCATCCCCTGGCTGAACGCCTGGCACGCATCCACCACGATCTGAAAAAGCAATTCGACCCCCAGGGTATCTTCAACCCGGGGCGCATGTTCGCGGACGTCTGATCCGCAAGCGCCGATCACACCATCACCATGCAGACCCGACTCGCCCCCGAATACGCCAACACCGCCGACGGAATCGCGGCCGAGGCCATTTTGCGCAAGTGTGTGCACTGCGGGTTTTGCACCGCTACCTGCCCGACCTACCAGTTGCTGGGCGATGAGCTCGATGGGCCGCGCGGGCGCATCTACCTGATGAAGCAGGTGCTTGAAGGTGAGACCCCGACCCGCAAGACGCAGTTGCACCTGGACCGTTGCCTCACCTGCCGCAACTGCGAGACGACCTGCCCCAGTGGTGTGGACTATGGCCACCTGGTGGATATCGGCCGCAAGCTGGTCGATGCCAAAGTGGCACGTCCTGCCGGCGAGCGGGCGCTGCGATGGGGACTCAAAGAGGGCCTGACTTCGCCGCTGTTCGGGCCGGCCATGCAGCTGGGTCAACTGGTGCGTGGCCTGCTACCGGCCACATTGAAGAGCAAGGTGCCGGCGCGTCAGGCGACGTATCCCTGGCCCACGCGCCTGCACGCACGCAAGGTGTTGCTGCTGGCTGGCTGTGTGCAACCCGCGATGATGCCCAACATCAACGGCGCCACTGCGCGGGTGCTCGATGCGGCCGGCATCCAGACGCTGGTGGCGAGCCAGGCTGGTTGTTGCGGTGCCGTCAAGTTCCACTTGAACGACCACGAGGGCGGCATGGCGCAGATGCGGGCCAATATCGATGCCTGGTGGCCCCATGTGCAGGAGGGGGGTGTCGAAGCCATTGTCATGAACGCCTCGGGGTGCGGCGTGACAGTCAAGGACTACGGCCACATCCTTCAGGCCGACCGCGCCTATGCCGGCAAGGCCGGGGGCATCAGCGCGTTGACCCGGGATCTCGGCGAACTGCTTCCCGGGCTGGTGCAGTCCTTGCTGTCGCAGCGGCCGGATGTCGCGGGCGCGCTGGCGCGCAGCAAACCCCGGCTCGCCTTTCACCCACCGTGCACGCTCCAGCATGGCCAACGGGTCAAGGGTGTGGTCGAGCAGCATCTCGGCGCGTTGGGTTTTGACATTCGCACCGCCAACAACGAACCCCACCTGTGTTGCGGTTCGGCTGGCACCTACAGCGTGCTTCAGAGTGACTTGGCTGGACAGTTGCGCGACCGCAAGCTGGGGCATCTGCTCGACATGCGGCCCGACACCATCGTCAGCGCCAACATTGGCTGCATTACGCACCTGCAAAGCGGCACCGATATACCGGTGCGGCACTGGGTGGAAGTGCTGGACGACGCGCTCAGGGTGTAGAGCCCCGTGTCTTTCTGGCGCGCGGTAGCCTGTGCTTCAGGCGCCCGCAGTGTACTGATCCAGAAATGCCTCAAACTCGCCGGACCGCATGCCGCGGGCGAACAGGTACCCTTGGCCGTAGTCGCACCCGGCGGCGGCGAGCAGGTCGCGTTGCAAGCTCGATTCGACGCCCTCCGCGATGACCTCCATGCCGAGCTCATGGGCCATCACGATGATGGCTTTGCACAGCGCCAGCTCGGTGCAGCCCGGAACCAGATGGCGCACGAACGACTGGTC
>JAYVRP010001031.1:0-10914 GCA_043776215.1 Rhodoferax sp.
ACCGGTGGATGGAAGTGGTGATCTACGCCACACTGGCCGGACTGCCAGCCATCAGTGTGCCCGTGGGTTTCAGGCCGGAGGGCTTGCCGATGGGAATGCAATTGATCGGCCGACCCCTGGTTGAGCATGCGGTGCTGCAATTGGCGCATGCCCACGAAATTGGCCGACCCGACATGCTTGCCCGCAGACCTGCAGCACTGGCCTGAAGACCCCTTACTTCGGGGTTTTGGCAGCCAGGCTTGCTGTTAAACTTTCTTCGCTTCAACCCTGCAAAGCCCAGTGACTTCCTTGATCGCATCGTCCGTGGTGGATATCAGCAAATTGCGATTGGGCGATGCATGTGCATTGCTGGAGCATGGTGCGACGGTCGCCTTGCCCAGCCCGATCGACTCTCCCACGGCGTATGTGCAGGGTGTGATCGATGGATTGTGTGAGTTGTCGCTGAAAGATCCGCTCACCGGGCTGGCCAACAGGCGCCATTTCCGCTCGGTGCTGGAACGCGAAATCGACGGTGTGGCGCGATCAGGTGAACCGGCGTTGCTGCTGATGCTCGACATCGACCATTTCAAGGTGATCAACGATACCCATGGCCATGTGGCTGGCGACATGGTGTTGCAGGCGGTGGCCAAATGCCTGGCCGGTTGCATCCGACCCATGGACACGGTAGCGCGTTATGGCGGGGAAGAATTTTCGGTGGTGTTGCCCAACTGTCTGGTGTCGGTGGGGCAGGCGGTGGCAGAACGGATCAGGCAAACGGTCGAGTCCCTGACAATCAAGGTGTCGCCGCTGGCCAGCGTGCGCGCGACGATCAGCATCGGCGGCGCATACGCCCCCGAATGGGTTCGATCCACCGCAGCCCTGTGGATCGAGCGCGCCGACAGCATGTTGTACCGCGCGAAGTCAGAAGGCCGCAATCGCGTCTGTATCGACCATCAACAGGTGATTGCAGTGAGTGCAGAGGAGAAGAGTCTCTTGTTTGGTCATTTGTCCATTGGCGAACCCGCCTGGATCGAGCGCGTCGGAGGCGATCCCGCCGCTGGCGCAGCACAAGGGTTGAATCCATGAGTGACGCACAAGACATCAGCCCGGGCGACGCATCGTTGTCGGCCGTGCCGCTCAAGCCGAACGGCAAGGTGCTCGCTGTCACCAGCGGCAAGGGCGGAGTTGGCAAGACTTTTGTTTCGGCCAATCTCGCAGCGGCCCTGGCCAAGCGCGGGCACCGTGTGCTGGTGCTCGATGCCGACCTCGGCCTGGCCAATCTCGATGTCGTCCTGAACCTGTACCCCAAGGTCACGATGCATGACGTTTTTACCGGAAAGGCCAAACTGGAAGAAGCGATCATCCGAGCCCCGGGAGGTTTCTCGGTGCTGCTGGCCGGCTCCGGCATGGTCGAGTACTCGCGGCTCACGCCAGAGGTACGCGATGAATTCCTGCGCATCATCACCGGGCTGATCCCCCATTACGATGTGTTGATTCTCGATACCGGGGCTGGCATCTCCGATGTGGTGCTTTTCGCGGTGTCGCTGGCATCCGTGGTGCTGGTGGTGGCGACACCCGAGCCCACCTCTCTGACCGACGCCTACGCGACGATCAAGGTGCTGGCCGCGCAACAGAAACGCACCTCGATCCACATGGTGATCAACCAGACCGCCCGCCTGGGCGACGGCCGGGCAATCACCAGCCAATTGCAGCAAGTGCTGGACCGCTTTGTGGTGGCTGAACCGGGCAAAGGCGTGCGGCTGGTGCATCTGGCCGATATTCCGGCGGACCCGTCGGTGCGTCAGGCCGTGATGCGCCGCCAGTTGCTGATGCAGGCCATGCCGGGGTGCCCTGCCGCATTGGCCATGACGCAACTGGCCGCCAAAATGGAAGACACGGTGCTGCCCAAGCTGACCTGAGGGTCTACGGGCCAAAAGGCACGGCCGACTGGGCTGTGATGATCCATCCTTCCAGTGGGTCGATGTTCCCCGGCAAACCAAACCACGGCCAGCCGCGCTGAGCGGCCCAAGCCGCCTGAACCAGACACAGGGCAGCGTCCACGGCATCCCCGGAGCCATCGTCCAGCAACTGGCCGCGCTGTACCTGCGTGAGTTGCAGATGCAGGCCGAGGGCCGTTTCACCATGCTCCAGCGCCCGCACCAGGATGCTGCGGTGCATCTGGCGTTCGACCGTCTGTTTGGCTGGGTCGTCACTCTTGTAACTGCGCCGGCCGAGCACCTCGCGCGCCAGGAGGCCGGGGTAGGCCTCCAGCGCCACGCGGCGCGGTCGGCCTCGTTCGTCCAGATCGGACGCGGCACCACGGTGCAAGCCTGGCAAATGCACTCCAGCCTCCAGGAGCAACGGCACACCCGCGTGCAGCATGTAGGCCACGGGCGGGTTGACCCATTTCATCGAGGGGCTGGAACCCGCAGGCCGGTCTGTGGCGCGATGCGCAAATTTCGCGCCTACCGGACGGGCGTCGCAGAACGCAGCAAACAGATCCCGGATCTGCCCACGCGTGAGCGCCGTGTAGTGCCGCATGCAGGCTTCCCATTCCATGGGCCAGCCAAGAGCACGCACCAGTTCGCGCGGCAAACCAAAAGGAAGGTCGAAAGCGCCGAGCCAGTCTGCGGGTTCGCGCAACCACAGGGCGAAACCATCCAGCGACTCGAAGGTCTGCAAGCGCTGCAATTGCACGTTTGCGCCGTCTACAACGCCAAGCGCCAGGACGATCGGCTTCCTGCGTGTGGGGCGACTGCTGAAGTCGCAGCCGATCAATGCGGCCATCGGCCTGGAGCCGCTGGCCGTTAGGCGCGGCCCATGATGGACGCGGTGGCCATCAACTCTTCGAGCAATGCGAGAGACACCATGCCCGACACGGAGTACGGATCGAGTTCGGGCTTCTCGGCGTATTTCAGCAGGATGGAGGCATTGATACGGGACATGTTGACTTGCCCCATGGTCCAGCCGCCAAAACGACGCTCGCTGATTTCCTCATAGTGCAGGAGCACCACATCCTTGTGGCGTAGGTCTTTCTGAATGTGACCGTACAGATCGCTGACCGCCATCCGCCCGCCTTCGATGGCCTGCAGAAAGATGCCCCCACCGTAGCAGAGAATCCCGGTGATACCGCACAACGGGTTCGACTGGCGCGACTGCGACAGGATGGCATCGATGGCATCTGCGCTGGTGTCGACCGCGCGGCTGGCATAGAGAAGGCGTACCAACATGGTGTCAACCCTTTCCGGGAATTAGAGAAAGGAACTCGCGCCGAAGGTTGGCGTCCTTGAGGAAAACACCGCGCATGACCGAATTGATCATTTTGCTGTCCATGTCTTTCACACCGCGCCATGCCATGCAGTAGTGGCTTGCCTCCATGACGATGGCCAGTCCATCGGGCTGGGTCTTGAGTTGAATCAGATCGGCCAGTTGCACTACCGCTTCCTCCTGGATCTGGGGTCGCCCCATGATCCACTCCGCAAGCCGTGCATACTTCGACAACCCGATCACATTGGTGTGTTCATTGGGCATGACACCGATCCAGATTTTGCCGATGACCGGACAAAAATGGTGGCTGCAGGCACTGCGCACAGTGATCGGCCCGACGATCATGAGTTCGTTCAGGTGTTCGGCATTGGGAAATTCGGTGATTGCGGGGGCTGGAACGTAGCGCCCACGGAATACCTCGTTGACATACATCTTGGCCACACGTCGCGCGGTGTCGTCGGTGTTGTGGTCATGCTCGGTATCGATCACGAGGCTGCTCAAGACGCCTTTCATCTTGGTCTCGACTTCATCCAGCAGCTTTTCAAGCTCGCCGGGATGGACGAATTCGGCAATGTTGTCGTTGGCATTGAAGCGCTTGCGTGCCGCCAGCAGCCGCTCGCGGATCCGGACCGAAACCGGCGTGCCTTCATCGGCATCAGTTGCACTCATGGTGGTGTGGGCCTGCATTAACATCCGGGCATCCTACCAGCGTTTTCCCGTCATGGTCTTTGGGTCAAAGTGCCGTTTGGCGCAGGCACAAACTCAGTAACGCCGCCCGATCAGCAGCAGTCCGAGACGCATCACGGCGAAGGCGAATTTCTCCAGCGCCCGCTGGCTCCACGGCCGGCTGGCGAAAGTTGTCGCGTCCACCACCCGGCCGCCCTCGGCCATAGCCCTTTCCAGACGAGACCGCAGCCCCATGGCGAAACCGGTGTCATCCACCACGACATTGGCTTCACGTGCCAGCAACAGGCTCAAGGGATCGAGATTCGAGGAACCCACCGTCGCCCAACGCATGTCAACCACGGCCACTTTGGCGTGCAGAAAACTTGCCGCGTACTCATGGATTTCTATGCCCGCCTCCAGCATCGCTCCATAGACCGGCCGCGAGGCGTGGTACTGCAGGAAATATTCGTATCGGCCCTGCAACAGCAGGCGCACCCGCACCCCGCGCCGGGCGGCTTGCACCAGCGCTTTGCGCAAACGGGCACCAGGCAGGAAATACGCATTCGCAATGATCACCTCCTGGCGGGCGCCTTCGATGGCCCGGAGGTACGCCGTCTCGATCTTCCTGCGATTGCGCAGGTTGTCGCGCAACAGCAGACCGGCACTGGCACCCGTGGCCAGCCGTCTTTCGCCAGGTTCCTTTGGCTCCGCTGCGCGCGCCTTCGCGCCGCGCAAACGCAGTGACCATGCGCGCCGCATGGAGCGCTGCAATTCGCGCCAGGCGGCTGGAAATTCACGGGCCTGCACGTCGGTGGCCAGGTTCAGCCGCCACCAAAATCGAACCATGGCCTCATGGGCGTCCCGGACCAGTGGCCCGGTCACCTGAACGGCAAAGTCAAGCCTCGGCTGCGTCAACACGCCGTAGTTGGGGTCGACGAAGTCATCCAGCACATTGATGCCGCCGCAAAACGCAACCCGTCCGTCAACGACGCACAGCTTGCGGTGCAGCCGTCGCCATCGGTTGGGGATGAACATGCCGAGCCGACCCAGCGGCATGAAGATGTGCCAATGCACGCCGCTGCGCTCAAATCGTTCCATCCAAGGCGTCGGCAACGAAGGCGTGCCAACACCGTCCATCGCCAGGTAGACCCTGACGCCGCGCCCGGACGCTTGCTCCAGGGCTTGCGCGACCCGCAGCCCCGACGTGTCGAGTTGAAAGATGTAGGTCTCCATGCGCACCTCATGCTCGCTGTGCGTGATGGCCTCGATCAGAGACGCGAAGTATTCCTGCCCGCCCTCCAATAGCTGGAGCTGGTGTCCATCGTGAAACTGGGCCATCGATCAGCGGCCGCGCCTCATATCGGCAAGGCAAACTCTGCGATCAGCGGAAGATGGTCCGACATGCGCCACCACTCGCGACCACGCAACACCTTCAGGCCGATGGGTCGCAGACCCCGCCCAAAGATATGGTCGAGTTGGACCAGCGGCAATCTGGCTGGGAAAGTCGCCTGACGCTCGCCGTCGAATGCGTGCAGTCCGATGCTCGCCAACTCGCGCGCGACCAGTGCCGGACCCTCATTGAAATCGCCTGCCACCAGCACCGGGGCATCGACGGGGATTTCGCGCTCGATATAACGGCACAGTTGTGCCAGCTGGCGCATCCGGCTTGGCCGGATCAGCCCCAGGTGCACCACCAGCACATGCACCGGACGCTCGTGCACCTGCAGTTCGGAATGTAGCAGCCCGCGCTGTTCGAACCGGTGGTCGGACATGTCTTCATGCTGCAGGTCGAGCACCGGCCAACGCGACAACAACGCATTGCCATGCTCGCCATGTCGCGTATAGGCATTGGTCCGGTAGACCGCCTGGTACCCAGCCGGAGCAAGAAAATCCGCCTGCGGCAATTCGGGCCAATGGGTAAAGAACCGCGCCTCACCGCGATGCACCTTGCGCACCTCCTGCAGGCACACCACGTCGGCATCAAACTGGCCAATCGCCTGGCCCAGATTGTGGATTTCCAGCCGCCGGCGCGGGCCCATGCCCTGCACGCCCTTGTGGATGTTGTAGGTGGCCACCCGCAGGATCTTCATGGTCTGCCCTGCACGCGGACCATGCGCGGCAACATCAGGATGGCTTCGGCGTTGGACGGCGAAAAGCAGACCCCCGCAGCTTCGCGCCATGGCAACCAGCGCCAGGCCGTGTGTTCACGCGGACTCAGTGTAATCCGCGAAGCGGGCGCCACCTGCAACGAAAAAAGATGCTCCGTATTGCGCGTCACGCCCGGGGCATACCGATGTTGCCACCGGGGATAGATGTCGTAGAGGTTTTCGAGATTCCAGTCGAGCAGGCTCTGCTCCAGCGGTGATCCGGGGCGGCAATCGATACCCGTCTCCTCGAACACCTCACGCCGCGCAGTGCAGGGGTACGCTTCTTCCGCGGCGTCCTTGCTGCCAGTGACGGATTGCCAGAAGTCCGGCGCATCGGCGCGCCGGATCAACAACACGTCCAGCGCCGGGGTGTGGATGACCACCAGCACGGATTGCGGAATCTTGATCGCGCGGGACATGGACACTTCTGCAGACACGCGGCGCGCTCATTCCGCACCACGGACCACGGAACACTGTCAGGCAGGCGCCACCGTTCTCAGGCGAATGTGCAACTCGCGCAACTGCTTTTCGTCCACCGGTGAAGGGGCGTTGGTCAGCAAGCACTGCGCTCGCTGGGTCTTGGGGAAGGCGATCACGTCGCGGATGGATTCCGCGCCTGTCATCAGCGTCACGATACGATCCAGTCCGAACGCCAGACCACCGTGTGGCGGCGCACCATATTGCAGGGCATCGAGCAGGAAACCGAACTTGAGTTGTGCGTCGTCGGGGGTGATCTTGAGCGCATCGAAAACCTTCTTCTGCACGTCTGCCCGGTGAATACGCACGGAGCCGCCGCCCATCTCCCAGCCATTGAGCACCATGTCATAACCTTTGGAGATGCATTTCTCCGGGGCCGTCACCATCCAGTCTTCGTGTCCGTCCTTCGGCGCCGTGAACGGGTGGTGTGTGGCGCTGTAGCGCTGTGCCTCTTCGTCGAATTCGAACATCGGAAAATCGACCACCCACAGGGGCCGCCAGCCGGCCTGGAACAGGCCACTGTTGCGGCCAAACTCGCTGTGCCCGATCTTCACGCGCAACGCTCCGATGGCATCGTTCACGATCTTGGCCTTGTCCGCGCCGAAAAACAACAGGTCACCGTCCTGGGCGCCAGTTCGGGCAAGCACCTCGGCCAGAGCCCGGTCGTGCAGATTCTTCACGATCGGGCTCTGGAGTCCAGGCCAGCGGGCCGCCTTGTCGCCAGCGCCGCGTGCGGCCTCATTGACCTTGATGTAGGCCAGGCCCTTGGCGCCGTAGATCTTCACAAACTCGGTGTAGGCGTCGATTTCGCTGCGTGTCAATCCACCAGATTCGCGCGCACCACCTGGCACGCGCAGCGCCACCACACGACCGCCCTTGGCGTTGGCTGCACCGGAGAAAACCTTGAAATCCACATCAAGCATCAGGTCCGTGACCTCGGTGAACTCCATCTTGACACGCAGGTCGGGCTTGTCAGAGCCGAAGCGCTGCATGGCTTCCGAATACGCCATGACAGGAAAATCACCCAGATCGACGTCCATCGTGTTTATGAACACGGTCTTGATCATGGCCTGCGTCATCGCCCGGATCTCTTCTTCTTCCATGAAAGACGTCTCGATATCGATCTGTGTGAACTCCGGTTGCCTGTCTGCGCGCAGGTCTTCGTCCCGGAAACACTTGGTGATCTGGTAATAGCGGTCGTACCCGGCCACCATCAGCAGCTGCTTGAACAACTGCGGCGACTGCGGCAAGGCAAAAAAGTAACCATCGTGAACGCGGCTGGGAACCAGGTAGTCGCGCGCACCTTCGGGTGTGGACTTGGTCAGCATCGGGGTCTCGATGTCGATGAAGCCGTGCGCATCGAGGAACTTGCGAACCTCCATCGATACACGGTAGCGCAGGCGCAGGTTGTTCTGCATGTACGGGCGACGAAGATCCAGCACGCGGTGCGTGAGGCGTGTGGTCTCGCTCAGATTGTCGTCGTCCAGCTGGAAAGGCGGTGTCACGGAAGGGTTGAGCACCGTCAACTCATGGCACAACACCTCGACCTTGCCGCTTCGCAGGCTGTCGTTGGTGGTGCCGTCAGGCCGTGCCCGCACCAGTCCGCGTACCTGAATGCAGAACTCGTTGCGCAGCCCTTCGGCACGCGCGAACATCTCGGCCCGGTCCGGATCACAAACCACCTGCACGTAACCTTCACGGTCGCGCAGATCCACGAAGATCACGCCGCCGTGGTCACGCCGCCGGTTCACCCAGCCACAGAGAGAAACGGTTTGGCCCAACAGGGCTTCGGTCACCAGGCCACAGTATTCGGAACGCATCGGCATATTCAACTTTCAGGCTGCCGGATGCAGGTCCGGCACGGGTAACAAGACAGCTATTTCGCGCTGGGGAATCGCGCGCTCGGCGCCGGTGCCACGGACCCCATGGAGATCACGTAGGTCAAGGCTTCGTCAACGCTCATGTCGAGCTCGATAACTTCCGAACGCGGCAACATCAGAAAGAACCCGCTGGTTGGGTTGGGCGTGGTCGGAACATAGACGCTGACATAGTCGTGGCCCAGGTGCGAGGCCACCTCGCCGCCTGGTGTACCGGTCTGGAATGCGACGGTCCAGGACCCTGCACGCGGGTACTGGATCAGCATGGCTTTGCGAAAAGCGTTGCCATCGCTGGAGAACAGGGTATTGGAGAGCTTCTTGACGCTGGTGTAGATCGACTTGAAGATTGGTATGTTGGCGAACAGGCGGTCCCATTGGCGGATCCACCAGCGACCCGCCACGTTGGAGACCAGGCCTCCCGTGACCAGCAGCGTCACGAAAACCAGGATCACACCCAGGCCATGGATCGAACGCAATCGGTCGATGATGGGGCTGTTACCACCTGGAAGGACAGCATCCAGGCCCGACAGGACACCGAAGAAGATGCCATCGAGCAGGCCCACCAGCCACAGCATCACCCAGACGGTGATCGCCAATGGCAACCAGACCAGCAATCCGGTGATCAGATATTTCTTGATCGGCATGACAGTCGCTGCAGTGGTGGTCAGGCGCCCGAGCCGGCCGCAGGCGTGGCATCGGGCTTCTTGGCGGGGGCCTCCGTCGTCTTGGTTTCGGCATTGCCTTGCGGCTTGGTATCGGACTTTGCCGGTCCGTCGTCCGATGACTTGCCTTCGGAGGCAGGAGGGGTGGGGGTGTTACCGCCCTTGAAGTCGGTGGCATACCAGCCGGACCCCTTGAGCTGGAATCCCGCAGCGGTCAGCTGCTTCTTGAAAGCTGGCGCGCCGCAGGAAGGGCAATCGGACAAGGGCGCATCGGACATCTTTTGCAGCACGTCCTTGGCAAACCCGCAGGAATCACATTTGTAAGCGTAAATTGGCATGGTGCTGAAGGTTTGTTCTTGCAGGTTGCAAAACCTTTAATTATAGATGTCGGCGCCCCTCCAAACACGGTTGGATCCGGCTTTCCAGACACGCACGCAGGCTTCTGAGGTCAAAGACTCCAGACCTAAAAGACACGGATGCGGACAATCAGCTGCATGGCCAGCAAGCCCAGGGCAAAGCCGATTCCGCCGTACACCAACCCCTGAAGCAAACGATTGGTACGGCGCTGCTCGACCAGCAATTCATTGAGCTCGCGGCGCAACCCGTTGGGCTGGTGTTTGAGAAATTCGTGCAGAAGCCGGGGCAGTTCGGGGATCAGCTTGGCGTAGCGGGGAGCCTCCTCCTTGAGTTGGTCCCACAACTTCTGGGGGCCCAACTGCTCCAGCATCCACGTCTCAAGAAACGGCTTGGCACTGTTCCACAGGTCCAGGTCTGGATCAAGCTCCCGGCCCAAGCCCTCGATATTCAGCAGGGTTTTTTGCAGCAAGACAAGTTGCGGCTGGATTTCGACATGGAACCGCCTTGACGTCTGGAACAGTCGCATCAGCACCAGCCCCAACGATATCTCCTTCAAGGGCCGGTCGAAGTAGGGCTCACAGACAGAACGAATGGCGCCTTCGAGCTCGTCGACACGCGTGTCAGGCGGGACCCAGCCAGACTCGATGTGCAACTCGGCCACACGCTTGTAATCACGCCTGAAAAATGCCGTGAAGTTCTGCGCCAGGTACTCCTTGTCGGACTCGGTCAGTGTCCCGACGATGCCGAAATCCAGTGAGATATAACGCCCAAACGTGGCTGGCTCGATGCTGACCTGGATATTGCCGGGGTGCATGTCGGCATGGAAGAAGCCGTCCCGGAACACCTGGGTAAAAAATAGAGTGACTCCATCGCGCGCCAACTTGGGAATATCCACACCGGCTTCGCGCAGCCGGGCCACCTGGCTGATCGGGATACCGCGCATACGCTCCATCACGATCACATCGGAGCTGCAATAGTCCCAGTACATCTCCGGAATGAGGACCAGATCCAGCCCGGCCATGTTGCGCCGTAGCTGCGCCGCGCACGAGGCCTCGCGCACCAAGTCCAGTTCGTCATGCAGATATTTGTCGAACTCGGCCACTACCTCGCGCGGTTTCAGCCGCTTGCCGTCGGCTGACACACTCTCGACCCATCCCGCCATCATGCGCATGAGTCTCAGGTCTTTTTCGATTGCGGGCAACATGCCCGGGCGCAAGACCTTGACCGCCACATCGCGCTGCGTGCCACTGCGGTCCATGAGCACGGCAAAGTGAACCTGCGCAATCGAGGCACTTGCGACCGGCTCACGCTCGAAAGACGAAAAGATGTCGCTGATCGGCTTGCCGAAGGCACGCTCGATGGATGCCACTGCAATGTCTGACGCAAACGGCGGCACGCGATCCTGAAGGTGCGCCAGTTCATCGGCGATGTCCACCGGCAGCAGATCGCGACGCGTGGACAGAACCTGCCCGAACTTCACAA
>JAYVRP010001032.1:0-3177 GCA_043776215.1 Rhodoferax sp.
CCAAAGCCGAATTCGTTGCCGTCGCCACGGTCAGCGGCCAGGCCGACGCGCCAACGACTGCTGACATCGGAGCCGGCGACGTTGAGCGTGCCGTTTTCCTGCCGGCCGAAATCCGCGTCGGCACGGATGTCCCAGCTGTTTTCGGTGCGGTGCCGGTAACTGAGCCCGAGATCGAACAAGGTGCTGGTGGCGCCCGCGCTGGTGTTGCGGTCGTGGTCCAGGATGCGTTCCACCTCGGCGCGCCAGTCGTAGTCCTGCGCCACGCGGTCGTTGATCTTGAACTTGATGCGATCGGTGGCCTGGTGCGCGCTCCCGTCGGACACGGCCTTGTCCCGGATGCGCCACGACAACGCGATATTCATGTTGCGGCGATCAAATGCGCGTGAGCGCTTGACGCCGGCCTCCCAGGTGGTGACGTCGGTGGTGGCCGCCAGGGCGCCGTTCAGGTTGTCGCGGTAGTCGTCGTAGATGGCGAACAGCCGCCAGTCGCGCGTCAGCTTGTAGTCGCCCTTGGCGTAGTAACGCAGGCGGTCCTGGGTGGCGCCACCGGCGCGTGAGTAGAAAGTGCTGGCCACGCGTTCGGCCTGCGCGTCGAAATTGATGTCCTTCAGCGCGGCGCGCAACGCCAGTTTGTGCGCGTCGCCCGACTTGTGGTTGACCGCGCCACCCGCCACCAGTGTTTCCCGGGTGTCGCTGTAGGCATGTTCGCCGGTAACCACCAGACCCGCCTCGCGGTATTCCCAGTCCATGGCCGGCAGCAACTGCGAATACGCGGGGAAGGTGGCACGGGCTTCGTACTTCTGGTCATGGGCCTCGGCCAGATTGAACCCGACCCGGAATTTCTCCCATGCCTTCTGCACCCGTATGCCGCCCCCCAAGGTGCTCATGGGTTCGCGCGGCAGATCCTTGAGCAGGAAGGCCCATTGGTCATCGAAGCGGCCATAGAACCCTCGCACATAGTTCTGGTCGTTGCCCATGTTGCGCTGCACGGCCAGACCCTTGATGCCCTTGGTCATGGCATAGGGTGACAGGTTCGCAAAGTAGTCGCCGAGGTTGATCTGGGTGTCGGCATCTTTCAGGCGCCACTCCAGCTTTTGCACCGACAGGCGCTGCGAGTCGAACTGGCTGCTGTCCGTGTAGCGCAAAGTGCCGTTGAATTGCGAGTTCCATTGCCCGCCCAGCACCACGCCACTCGAATGCAGGTCGGTTTCGTGAAATATGTGGGTGCCCGGATCGAGGAAGCTGCTGGCCGCGCCCGGCCCGGTGACGCGGTTGTTGACGATTTCCGTGCGGTTGTTGACCGTGAATTCGTCAGCGGCCTGGGCCATTGGCGCCAACGCGACAAGCGCCAGCAAATGCACACCGGTACATGCGTGCAACTTGTGGAAGGGCGAGGGCATAAGCTTCCTTGATGGTGAGTCGTTGGACCCAGTCTAGGCATCGTCCAAGGACATAGGCTGACCAACGTCAAGTGCAGCGAAAATCAATTGGAGTCGGCTCTCTAGCTGGTTCGCGATGGGACAAGGGCGACCATCGTGTGGGCCGCAACGTGTTGCCTATGTGCCTCGTTCGACCGTGGCTGGCCGCCTCCGGCGCTTGCGGGTAAGCTGCGGGGTATGACCATTGCGCGGGCCTGCACCCGAAACCACCGATGAAAGACCTCGCCCAAAGCCTCGCCAAAGTGCTGGACCACCAGCGCCAGGCCTATCTCGCCCACCCGGTACCGACCCTGGCGCAGCGCAAAGCCGACCTGCGCACCTTGCAGCGATTCGTGCGCGAGAACAAGGACGCCTTGTGCGACGCCATCAATGCCGACTACGGCCACCGCTCGCGCCACGAGAGCCTGCTGGCCGAGATCGTGCCTGTGGTCACCGGCATCGACCATGACATCGGGCATCTGCGGCGCTGGATGAAGCCGCAACGCCGGGGAGTGGATCTGCGCACCTACTTCGGGGCACGCAACCGCGTGATCCCGCAGCCGCTCGGCGTGGTGGGTGTGATCGTGCCGTGGAACTTCCCCGTAAACCTGAGTTTCGTGCCCCTGAGCGCCATTTTTGCTGCAGGCAACCGCGCCATGGTCAAGATGAGCGAGAACTCGCGCCATCTCAGCCGATTGCTGATCGAGCGCATGCCAGCCTATTTCCCGCCCGAAAAGCTGCAGTTCTTCGAGGAGACCGGCGGCGTGGGCGTCGAGTTCTCGAAGCTGCATTTCGACCATCTGCTGTTCACCGGTTCGGGCACCACCGGGCGCGCGGTGATGGCGGCGGCGGCGCAGAACCTGTGCCCGGTGACGCTGGAGCTCGGCGGCAAGGCGCCTGCCATCCTGTGCGACGACTTCCCGCTGCAGGTGGCGGCCGAACGTATTCTGTTTGTCAAGTACCTCAATGCGGGCCAGATCTGCACCACGGTCGACCACCTGTGGATGCCCAGCGCCAAGATCGACGCGTTCGTGCAGGCCGCACGCGGCATCGTGGCAGCGCGTTACCCTTCGATCACATCGCCAGACTACACCTCGATCATCGACCAGCGCTCCTTCGAGCGGCTGCTGGCGGCAATGGACGATGCGCGTGCGCGCGGCGCCAAGCTGGTGCAACTGGTGCCCGGGCCGGCAACGGACGCCACCACGCGCAAGATCGCGCCGCACATCGTGCTCGATGCGCCACCCGACAGCATCCTGTGGCAGCGCGAGATTTTCGGCCCGATCCTGCCCATCCGCGGTTTCCAGAGCCTCGACGAGGTGGTGGCGGCGGTCAATGCCGGCCCGCGCCCGCTGGCGATCTATCCGTTCAGCAACGATGGGCAGACCGTGCAGTCCCTGCTCGACCGCGTGATGTCGGGGGGCGTCTCGGTCAACGACGCGCTGTTTCACGTGGGACAGCACGACCTGCCGTTTGGCGGCGTCGGTGAGTCGGGCATGGGCCACTACCACGGACAGGAGGGGTTCAACACCTTCTCCAAGCTGCGTCCGGTTTTCTACCAGGCGCGCTTCTCGTCGCTGAAATTCATGATGCCGCCGTACGGGAAGTTCGCCGATTGGCTGCTGGCCTTTCTGACTCGTTGACCCGGAGCCCGGCACCATGCAGCAACTGTCCACGCTCGACGCGACTTTTCTCTACATGGAAACGCCCGAGATGCCCATGCATGTCGGTGCCCTGCATGTGTTCGAACTGCCTGCCG
>JAYVRP010001033.1:0-3176 GCA_043776215.1 Rhodoferax sp.
ACGGCGGTGGCACAGCGGGATACACCGACTATGCGCCCATGGACGCGGCGCCCATGGAGCTGATATGAACCCATCGGATGCGTTTTCGCAAAGTTACGCCGAGGCGCGGGCCAAGTTTCGCGTCACCGCGCTGGCTGCCGGCGCAGCAATGTCTGCCTACCCGCACCCGCTGCGCGGGCCGCAGGGCGAGGCGCTGGCCTGCGATGTGGCGCGTTTCGGGGCAAACGACGCTCAGGCCGTGTTGTGGATCAATTCGGCCACACACGGGGTCGAGGGGTACTGCGGCTCGGGTGTGCAGGTGGCCATGATGGCACTGCGCTGGCACACCCGCTTGCCGGCCAATGTGGCGCTGCTGCTGACCCACGCGATCAATCCGCATGGTTTTGCCTGGACCCGGCGTGCGACCGAGGACAACGTCGACCTGAACCGCAATTTCGGCCTGCCCGGTGGTCCGCCACCGGTGAACGAGGGTTATGCCGAGATCCATCCCTGGCTGCTGCCGGAGCAGATCGAGGGGCCAGAGCGTGATGCCGCCGACGTGGCACTCGAACGGTATCGGCGGGCACACGGCGACCGTGCCCTGCGCCAGGCCACGTCGGGCGGCCAATATGCGTTTCCGGATGGCCTGTTCTACGGTGGAAGCGCTCCGACCTGGTCCAACCGGACCCTGCGGGAATTGATCGATACGCAGTTGGCGCATGCGCAGCGCTTCTGCTTTCTCGACATCCACACCGGCCTGGGCCCGCAGGGGTATGGCGAACCGAGTTATGTGGGCAACCCCACGGACGATGACTTTGCCGAATGCCAGCGCTGGTTCGGCAGCGATGTGACCTGGCTCGACCGCGGCACCGGCCAGTCCACACCCTTGCAGGGCCATATCGGGTTGCCATTCCGGCACTTGTACGGGCAGGGCAAGACGGGCCCGGTGCTGGGTCTCGAATACGGCACAGTGCCTTCGCCCGAGGTACATGCCGCGTTGCGCGCCGACCACTGGCTGCATGCGCGCGGCACACTGGACAGTGCACAGGGTCGCGCCATCAAGCAGCGCCTGCGCGAGGTGTTCTACGTGGACACCGAGCGCTGGAAGCAGCAGGTCGTCGACCGTGCGCACGAACTCACCGGCAAGGCGATCAGGAACCTCGCGGGCTAAGGTATGACCGACGGCGCCGCTCCACCCCACAAACGCCGCGTGCGTTACAGCGGCACGCATCCCCGCCAGTTCGAGGAGAAATACAAGGAGCTCAACCCGGCGGCCCATGCGGCGGAGGTAGAGAAGGTCCTGCAGCGCGGGCAAACCCCCGCCGGCATGCACCGCTCGATTTGTGTGGAAGAGATCCTGACGATCCTGGACCCCAAGCCCGGCGACATCGGGCTGGATGCCACCGTGGGTTTCGGCGGACACACCCAGGCCTTGCTGGCGCGGGTGCTGCCGGGCGGGCACATGGTGGGGCTGGATGTCGATTCTGTCGAGTTGCCGCGTACGCGCGAACGCCTGCGGGCCCTGGGTTTTGATACGCCCGACCTGCAACTGCACCACAGCAATTTTTCCGAGATCGCGCACTTGATGCCTGCGAGCGGGCGTGGCTTCGATTTTGTTCTGGCCGACCTGGGTGTCTCGTCCATGCAAATCGACAACCCGGCGCGCGGCTTCAGCTTCAAGACCGACGGCCCGCTGGACCTCCGGCTCGACCCCGGGCACGGCCAGTCGGCGAGCGACCTGCTGCTGTCGGTGACGCGCCAGCAACTGCGCGACCTGCTGACCGACAACGCCGATGAGCCGTACGCCGTGCCGCTGGCCAACGCCCTGCAAGGCCAGTACCTGGAGACGACACTGCAACTGGCCGATCTGGTGCGCGCCACTGTCGCGCAGGTGTTCAAAAGGAGCATGCCCGACGACGAACGCGTGGCGGAGACCAAGAAGACCTTGCAGCGAACCTTTCAGGCCCTGCGTATCGAGGTGAACAACGAATTCGGTGTGCTCGACACGCTGCTGCAGCAGTTGCCGGCGTGCCTGGCCCCTGCCGGGCGTGTCGCGATTCTGAGTTTTCATTCAGGCGAGGACCGCCGCGTCAAGAAGGCCTTCCAGAGCGGTGAGCGCGATGGCACCTATTCAAGGGTCGCACCCGACCCGATCCGTGCCTCGTTCGACGAGCGCCGCGCCAATCCGCGCGCCAGCTCGGCCAAGCTGCGCTGGGCGGTGCGGGCCTGATATCAAATCGCGTGCCATCGCATAGAGCGCTGATAACTCAAAATTCCGTTCGCCCAGAGCCCACGCCTGTTCGCCCAAAGCCCACGCCCGTTCGCCCTGAGCCCACCCCCGTTCGCCCAGAGCCTGTCGAAGGGCTCGCGAGGGCCCTTCGACAGGCTCAGGACAGGCGGCTTCGACAAGCTCAGCCCGAACGGTGCAATGAATTCCTGAAAGGTCAAAAAAAGACCGTTCGCCCTGAGCCTGTCGAAGGGCTCGCGAGGGCCCTTCGACAAGCTCAGGGCAGGCGGCTTCGACAAGCTCAGCCCGAACGGTGTAATGAATTCCTCAAAGGTCAAAAAATGACCGTTCGCCCTGAGCCTGTCGAAGGGCTCGCGAGGGCCCTTCGACAGGCTCAGGACAGGCGGCTTCGACAAGCTCCCTTCGACAAGCCTGTCCTGAGCGGAGTCGAAGGGCTCAGGGCAGGCGGCTTCGACAGGCTCTGCCCGAACGGAAATTGATCGATGAAAGCAAGTGGGTAAGAGGCGGCCTGGCGGGTGTCTCGGAGCGCCTCAGCCTGCCAACCCCACATACACCTGCTGCACGTCATCGTGCGCGTCGATCGCCGACAGGAAGGCTTCCACTTCTTCCAGGTCGTGGGCGCTCAGGCTTGCCGGGTCCACCGGATTCCTGGGTTTGTAGCCTAATTTGACGGACAGCACATGGAAGCCCTGGGCAGGCAACGCGCGGCTGACCAGATCCAGGTCGGCGGGATCGGTCAGAAACAGGGTGGTGCCTTCTTCGTCGCCCGGTTCCAGGTCCTGGGCCCCGGCTTCGATGGCGGCGGTTTCGGCATCGACCGCGGGCGTCAGCGGCGCGGCCTCGATCATGCCCAGATGGTGGAAGTCCCAGGCGACCGAGCCCGAGGTGCCGAGTTGCCCTTTGCGAAACAAGACCCGCATCTCGGGTGCAGTGCGCTTCACGTTGTCGG
>JAYVRP010001034.1:0-10864 GCA_043776215.1 Rhodoferax sp.
TTGGTGACGCCGCTGGCCTTTTTGCAGGTGAGCATCAGCCCCGACTTGTTGAACACCTGGGCGATGTTGACCAGTGGCACGCCGGCTTCACGTGCGGCCAGGGCGTCGGGCATCCAGTTCACGACGACATCGGCGCCCTTGCCGGCAATCACCTGCACCGGCGAGATGTCCGGGCCGCCGGGTTTGATGGTCACGTCGAGGCCTTCGGCCTTGTAGTAGCCTTTGGCGGCCGCGACGTAGTAGCCGGCGAACTGCGCCTGGGGCAGCCACTTGAGCTGCACCGTGACTTTTTCCTGGGCGTGGGTGGCAAATCCACTGGCGGCAAGCACTGCCGCCAGCAGTGTCTTGGTGAATAGCGAAGAACGGATCATTGAAACTCCTTGGTTACGAGGGGAACGGACTGGCAAAACATCGTGGCCCGAAAGGGTAAACCACGTCTGGGGAAAATTCCATTGGTACTAACCTGAATCCCGATGCTGCTTGTCATTTCTTGCCCCGTACCGACGGGTGCCAGAAAGCCGCGCGCTTTTCAAGTGCCACGAGCAAGGCGTAGGCCACGGACCCGGTCACCGCCGCGACCACCACGGCGGCCCAGACCAGCGTCATGTTCATCTTGGTGGCCTCGGTCGAGATGCGGAACCCCAGGCCCGAGGTCGGCGAGCCGAAAAACTCGGCCACGATGGCGCCGATCAGGGCCAGCGTCGCGTTCACCTTGAGCGCGCCGATCATGAACGGCAGCGCCGCCGGCAGCCGCAACGACCACAAGGTGCGGCTGTAGCCCGCTGCATAACTGTGCATCAGCTCGCGCTCCAGCCGGTTCGATGCCTGCAGCCCCGCCAGTGTGGACACCAGCATCGGGAAGAATGTCATCAAGACCACCACGGCCGCCTTGGAGGGCCAGTCGAAGCCGAACCACATGACCATGATCGGGGCGACCCCCACCAAGGGGATGGTGCTGGTCAGGGAAGCAATGGGCAGCAGCCCGCGCTGCAGGAACGGCAGCCGGTCGATCGCAATGGCCACCAGAAAACCCAGCCCCGAGCCGAGTGCCCAGCCAACGAACACGGCCTTCACGACTGTCTGCGTGAAGTCGTTGCCGAGCTTGGGCAGGTTAGCGAACAGCGACTGCACGATCAGCCAAGGTGCCGGCAACAAGACACGTGGCACGTCGAGCGCCACGGTCAGCAATTGCCAAAAGTACACCACCCAAACGCCGAACAGCGCCGCCGTGAGACTGGCATAGGCCTTGTGCCCGTCGAGCGCCGCCACGCGACGGATGCCTGCCACGGCCAGTGCGGCCAGAGCCAGCGTGGCGATCCAGAAGGTGGCGCCGGCTTCGGACTCTCCGTCCGCCGTGGGCGACACCAGAAACAGGCCGGCAAGCACCAGCGACCCGAAGATCCAGAGGGCGGTGGAGGCTGCTCCGGGTGTTCCACGCGCAGCGCCGTCCTTGCTCATACCTGCCTCCGGTTGCGCATGGCCAGGGTTTCGATGCCTGCCATGGCGGCTGTCAGCACCAGGCCCAGCAGGGCCGACATCACCAGCGCCGACCAGATCTGCACGGTCTGGCCGTAATACGAGCCGGTCAGCAGCCGGGCACCGAGGCCGGCCTGGGCGCCGGTGGGCAACTCGGCCACCATGGCGCCCACCAGGCCGGCGGCAATACCCACGCGCAGGGCCGGAAACAGGAAGGGCAGGGCCGCGGGTAGCCGCAGCATCCACAAGGCCTGCCAGCGCGAGGCGGCATAGGTGTGCATCATTTCGGTCTCGATCACCTGGGGTGAGCGCAGGCCCTGCACCATGGCCACCGTCACCGGAAAGAAGCATAGGTACATGGCAATCACCGCCTTGGGCGCCACACCGGCAAAGCCCAGGCTGCCCAGGATCACCAGCACGATCGGCGCGATCGCCAGCACCGGCACCGACTGCGAGGCCACGATCCAGGGCAGCAAGGCGCGGTCCAGCGTGCGCGAATGCACGATACACACCGAGAGCACCAGGCCCAGCACGGTGCCCATGACAAACCCGACCAGCGTGGACTGGGCCGTCACGGCGACGTGGAACAACAGGTTGCGCGGTGAGTCCAGCGGCCAGTCGACGAGGCTGCTCCACAGGTCGAGCGCCACCTGCTGCGGGGCCGGCAACACCGGGCGCTGCATCGTCATGGTGGCGTCGATCAGGTCGCGCCAGGTCCAGGGGCCTTGGGGGTCCAGCACGCGCTCTATCGCGCCCGATGCGTTCAGCCACACGGTCAGGCCCAACCACAGCAGCACCACGAAGGCCAGGATCACCAGCACCGGCAAGGCCTGACCCGCGAATCGTGCGCTGGCAGACCGGGCCGGCGTTTTAGTCATGGTGGCCATCTGCCAGGGCCTCCCGCACGGCGTGCGCCAGGGCGACGAATTCGGGGGAGTCGCGCAGCCCCAGATGCCGTTCGTCGGGCAAGGTGGAGTCGATCACGCGCACAATGCGGCCCGGGCGCGGCGACATCACCACGACGCGCGACGACAGGTACACCGCCTCGGCGATCGAATGGGTCACAAAAACCACCGTGCGCCGCTCGCGTTGCCACAACTGCTGCAATTGCTCGTTGAGTCGGTCACGCGTGATCTCGTCGAGTGCGCCGAAAGGCTCGTCCATCATCAGGATGCGGGGTTCGAACGACAACGCGCGGGCGATCGACACACGCTGCTGCATGCCGCCGGACAACTGCCAGGGGTATTTGTTCTCGAAACCGGTGAGCCCGACACGTTTGAGTTGCTCCATGGCGATGGTCTGGCAGGCGGCGTCGCTTCTGCCCTGGATCTGCAACGGCAACTTGACATTGCCCAGCACCGTGCGCCACGGGAAGAGGGCCGGCGCCTGAAACACGTAACCATAGGCGCGTGCCAGGCGGGCTTCGTGGGGTGACACGCCATTGACGAGCACCGAGCCCGAGGTGATCTGTTCGAGATCGGCGATCACCCGCAGCAGCGTGGTCTTGCCACAACCCGACGGCCCGATCAGCGAGACGAATTCGCCCGGTCGTATGGCCAGGTCGATGTCGGACAGGGCATGCACCGGCGCCTCGGCGGGGTTGTAGATGAGGGACGCGTTGCGTACCTCCACGGCCAGGGTGCTGGTGGCTGGCGCTTGTGCCACGGTCATGGAAAATTCCTGGTCAATTTTGTCGGGGTGGGTCGGTGTTGCTCGGGGTGCCGTCACGCTGATCTTAGCGTTCGCCCTTGCGGTAGGGTTTCATCAAGGCCTGGGGGTAACTGGCCTTGCGTGCCACCAGCACCAGGGCCACGATGGACAACACATAGGGCAGCATCAGGTACATCTGGTAGGGCAGCACAGCGTCGCCGGACTGCTGCAGACGCAACTGCAGCGCATCGAAAAATGCGAACAGCAGGGCGCCCAGCAGGGCCTTGCCCGGGCGCCAGGACGCGAACACCACCAGTGCCACGCAGATCCAGCCGCGGCCGTTCACCATGTTGAAGAAAAACGCGTTGAAGGCCGACAGTGTCAGGAACGAACCGGCAACGCCCATCAGGGCTGAGCCCGCCACGATGGCGCCGGTGCGCACCGCAGCCACCGAAACGCCCTGGCCTTCGGCCGCTTGCGGGTTCTCGCCCACCATGCGCACGGCCAGGCCCATCGGGGTGCGGTACAGGGTGTAGCCGATCAGCGGCACCAGCAGCAGGGCCAGCAGCGTCAGGGGTGTCTGTTGCGCCAGTATCGGCAGGCCGAGCCAGTCCATCTCGCCGAACGGGGTGATGGTGGGTGGTGTATTGACCTTGGGGAAACTCACGCGATACCCGTAATAACTGAGCGCCGTCGCCAGCAAGGTCACACCCAGCCCGGAGACATGTTGCGACAAGGCCAGACCTACCGTGAGGCCCGCGTGCAGCAGCCCGAACGCGGCACCGGCCATGGCGGCAACAAGCACGCCAAGCCACAACGGCGCGCCGGAATACACCGCCAGCCAGCCGGTGAAGGCGCCGGCCACCATGATGCCTTCGATGCCCAGGTTGAGCACACCGGCGCGTTCGCACAGCAACACGCCCAGCGTGCCAAGAATCAGCGGTGTGGAAATACGCAGCACCGCGATCCAGAACGACGCGTTGGCAAGGATTTCGAGGACGTCGCTCATCGGATCCGCACCCGGTACTGCGTCAGCAAGGTAGCCACCAGCACCGCGATCAGCGAGGCCGCCACAATCACGTCGGCGATGTAGGTGGGAACCCCGATCACGCGGCTCATGCCGTCGGCGCCCACCAGCACACCTGCCACGAACACGCTGGCCAGCACCACGCCCAGCGGATGCAAGGCCGCCAGCATGGCGATCACGATGCCCGTATATCCGTAACCGGGCGACATGTCGAGCGTGACATAACCAGTGCGACCTGCCACCTCGATGGCGCCGGCCAGGCCCGCGAGGGCGCCCGAGAGCATGGCCACCAGCACCACGGTACGCGTGACCGGAACGCCGGCAAACGCGGCGGCCCGGGCATTGGCGCCAAGCGCGCGGATATCGAAACCGAGCACCGTGTAGTGCAGCAGCGCCCAGAGCCCCACCGCCAGGGCGACGCCCCATAGCAGGCCGCTGTGCACACGCGTCTGCGGAATCAGCTTGGAAAGCTCCAGGTCGCCCAGCAGGGCCACGCTCTGCGGCCAGCCCATGGCGCTGGGGTCCTTCATGGGCCCGTCGAGCATGAGCGACACCAGCAGCAACACGATGAAATTCAGCAGCAGCGTGGTGACCACCTCGTCCACGCCCAGTTTCGCCTTCATGAGGGCTGGCCCGAGCAGCAGCAGGGCGCCTGCCAGGGCGGCAGCGAGCATCATCAGGACGAACAGCACGGGTACGGGAAGGTCGAAACCGGTGCCGCCATGCAGGCCGCCGACGGCGACGGCCGCCAGCGCACCGGCGTAGAGTTGTCCTTCGGCGCCGATGTTGAACAACCGAGCCTTGAAGGCCACCGTGGCAGCCAGCCCGGTGAGCATCAGCGGGATCGCGCGGGTCAGGGTTTCGCTGAGTGCGAACACCGAACCGAAGCCGCCCTTGAGCAGCAGGCCGTAGGTCTGCGCGACCGGTGCCCCGGCCCATGAAACCAGCAGGCCGCTGACCAGCATCGTGAAGGCCACTGCGCCAACCGGCGCCAGCACCAGCGCCAGCGGCGAGGTGCGGGAGCGTTTTTCGAGCCTCATGGCGGGGCTGTTTCCGCTGCGCCATGCCCGACACCTGCCATCGCCAGCCCGATGGTTTCGCGCGTCCAGTCCAGCGCGGCGCGGGCCGGGGTGAGGTGGCCGGCGTGGGCCACGGCGACCCGGTCGCCGAGTGTCATGATCTCGTCCAGATCGTCGGAGATCAACAACACGGCGGCACCGGCGTCGCGGGCGGCGATCAGTTGCTCCTGCACATACGCGACCGCCCCGATGTCCAGGCCCCAGGTGGGCTGGTGCGCGACGATGAGTCGGGGCGTCACCACGTGGGCCAGGCGGTCGTCGGGATGCAACAGCGCGCGCCCGAGGATCAGCTTTTGCATGTTGCCGCCCGACAATGCGCGGGCCGGTGCATCGGGCCCCGCGCCCCGCACATCGAAGGCTTGCAGGATGCGCTGGGCATGGGCCCGGGCCGCGCCACGGCGCACCCACAGGAAGCGCGAGAACGCGCTGCTGCGCAGGCGCTCCGACACGGCGTTCTCCCATACCGGCAGATCACCCACCACACCCACGCCATGGCGGTCTTCCGGGATTCGTGCCACTCCGCGCTCGACCAGCGCGGCTGGCTGCTTCGGCCAGCCCTGCCCCAGAAACAGGACCTCACCCTGCGTGGCCTGGCGCGTGCCGCACAGCAACTCCGCCAACGCGACCTGGCCATTGCCCGACACACCGGCGATGGCGACAATTTCACCGCTGCGCAAGGTGATCGACACGTTGACCAGCCGCTCGCGCGCCGGCCCGGTGTCGACCCCCTGCAGTTCGCACACCGTATCGCCCACGCTCTTGGCTGCGCGGCGCTGTGGCAACGCGATGGCATGGCCCACCATCCATTGCGCGAGTTGTGCCTGAGTCGTGTCCCGCGTCTGTGCCTGCGCCACCAGCCGCCCGCTGCGCAGCACGGCAACGCGACTGGACACGCGCATGACCTCGGCCAGTTTGTGGCTGATGAAGATGATGGACAGGCCCTGGGCCACCATCTGTGCCAGCACGTCGAAGAGCGCGTCGCTTTCCTGGGGTGTGAGCACGGCGGTGGGCTCGTCCAGGATCAGGATGCGGGCACCCCGGTACAAGGCCTTGAGGATTTCCACCCGCTGGCGTTCGCCCACCGAGAGGCTTCCCACCGTGGCATCGGGGTCCACCATCAGCCCGAAGCGCGCGGCGACTGCGGCCAGCTTCGCGCGCGCCGCCCGGCGGCGCGTGAAAACCAGCCACAAGGGCTCCGAGCCCATCATGATGTTGTCGAGCACGGTCAGGTTGTCGGCCAGCGTGAAATGCTGGTGCACCATGCCGATGCCGGCAGCCAGGGCCGCCTTGGGGTCGCCGGGCGCCAGCCTGTGCCCGAATACCTCGATCGCTCCGGCGTCGGCCACATAGTGCCCGAACAGGATGGACACCAGGGTCGACTTGCCGGCACCGTTTTCACCCAGCAGCGCCAGCACTTCGCCGCTGCCGAGTTGCAAGGAGATATCGTTGTTGGCCACCAACGCGCCAAAACGCTTGGTGATGCCGGCGAGCTTGAGGACGGCGTCGGTCAAGCTCGACCCAGGCACTTACTTGGCGCTCGACTTGGGCTGGTTGTCGTCCACCTTGACAGCGAACTTGCCCTCAATGATGGCCTTCTCCTTGGCGCGCATCTTGGCCACAACCTCGGCCGGCACCTTCTTCTCGAAAGTTCCCAGCGGCGCGAGTGACGAACCTTTGTGTTTCATCATGGAATACGGGCCGTAGTCCTCGGCGGTGAACTTGCCGTCTTTCACCATCTTGATCGCGCGGTCGGCCGACGGCTCGAAATGCCACATGGCGGAGGCGACCACGGTGTCGGGGTATTTGTCCTGCGTGTTGATCACGTTGCCGATCGCCAGCTTGCCTTTTTCCTTGGCCGCATCACTGACGCCAAAACGCTCGGCGTACAGTACATCAGCGCCCTTGTCGATCATCGCGAAAGCGGCTTCCTTGGCCTTGGGCGGGTCGAACCAGCTATTGATGAAACTCACGCTGAACTCCACCTTGGGGTTGACCTCCTTGGCGCCTGCCATGAAGGCATTCATCAAGCGGTTGACTTCGGGGATCGGGAATCCCCCCACCATGCCGATCTTGTTGCTCTTGGTCATGCCCCCGGCCACCATGCCGGACAGGTAGGCGGGCTCCTGGATGTAGTTGTCGAATACGCTGAAGTTGGGTGCCTGCGGCTTGCCCGACGAACCCATCAGAAAGGACACCTTGGGGAAGTCCTTGGCAACCTTGCGGGCGGCAGCTTCCACCGCAAAAGCCTCGCCGACGATCAGTGTGTTGCCCGCAGTCGCGTACTCGCGCATGACACGCTCGTAGTCGGCATTGGAAACGTTTTCGCTGGCCTTGTACTCGATCTCGCCGCGCGCCTCTGCCGCCTTGAGAGCGGTGTGCAGGCGTCCGGCCCACTGCTGCTCGAACGGCACGGTATAGATGCCGGCGACCTTGGGTTTGGCCTGGGCCATGGACAGGGCCGGGGTGAGTGCCACCAGGGCGGCAGCCAGCGCCACGATGTGGCGGCGATTGGGTGATTGCATGGGTACTTGTTCTCCGTGGGGTTGTGGTGGATGAAATTCGCGCTACCTGACACATGAAAATGACGAAGCTCGCAAGCCGGCGATTCAAGTTCCAGCCCGCTCCAGCATCGCATGCAGCAACACGTTGCAGCCTGCGGTGATGTGTTCGGGCTTGGCGTCTTCGATTTCGTTGTGGCTGATGCCATCCTTGCACGGGATGAAGATCATGCCGGCCGGTGCGAGTTGCGCCATGTACACCGCGTCGTGGCCGGCCCCGGAGACCGCAGGCATGTTCGAATACCCCAGCTTGGCCGCGGCGCGCGCCACGGCGTCCACACAGTCGTCGTGGAAGAGCTGCGCCGGGTAACTCGATACCAGTTCAATCGCAATCGGCAAGCCGCTGTCTTTGCTCAAGCTGGCGGCAAAGGCCTTGACCTCGGCGGCCATGGTGTCGACGATGGCGTCGGTGGCATTGCGCAGGTCGATCGAGAACTTGACCCGCCCCGGAATCACGTTGCGGCTGTTCGGGTGCACATGCACCATGCCCACAGTGCCGCGCCCGTGCGGCTTGTGGCGCAAGGCCGCCGCCACCACCTCCTGCATCAGGTGCGTGGCCACCTGCAAGGCGTCCTTGCGCAGTGCCATGGGGGTCGGGCCGGCGTGCGCTTCCATCCCCGTCACGGTGCAGTCGAACCAGCGAATGCCCAGAACACCTTGCACCACACCAATGGTCTTGTCGTTGTCTTCCAGCACCGGGCCCTGTTCGATGTGGGTTTCGAAGTAAGCCCCGATCGGGTGGTCACCCGGCTCCTGAGGGCCGATGTAGCCGATGCGCTCCAGCTCTTCCTTGACCGACTTGCCGGCGGTGTCGCGCGCCGCATAGGCATGCTCCAGCGTGAAGGCCTTGGCAAACACGCCCGAGCCCATCATGACGGGCACGAAGCGCGATCCTTCCTCATTGGTCCAGAAAGCCACTTCAATCGGTGCCTCGGTCTCGATGCCGTGGTCGTTGAGTGTGCGAACCACCTCCAGACCCGCCAGCACGCCATAGTTGCCGTCGAACTTGCCACCCGTGGGCTGGGTGTCGATGTGGCTGCCGGTCACGATGGGCGGCAACGCATGGTTGCGGCCCGGGCGGCGCATGAAACCGTTGCCGATCTTGTCGATCACCACCGACATGCCGGCCTCGCGGGCCCAGCGCGTCACCAGATCGCGGCCCTGCTTGTCCAGATCGGTCAGCGTGAGGCGGCATACGCCTCCTTTCTCGGTGGCGCCAATTTTGGCCAACTCCATCAGCGACTGCCACAGGCGGTCGCCGTTGATGCGCAGGTTGTCGATCTTCGGGTTGGATGCGGTTTCGGCCACTGCTGCATTCATGGTGTTTCTCCTGGTTGGGCGGCGGGTATCAGCGTGGCACGGCCGTCGGTTTGTGCGTGTCGGCGCGTTTGTGCGCCGCATCGAAATTGGCGCCGAACGCAGGGCGTTTGATGTAGCGGCCGGCGCCAGCGGTCACGCGCAGGTCGCCCATGGCGTACACCAGCTTGCCCTGGCTCACGGTGTGGCTCGGGATGCCCCGCACCGCCATGCCTTCGAAAATATTGAAATCACCCTTGCTGTGCTGCGTCTTGGCCGACAGCGTCTTGCTGCCTTGCGGGTCCCACAGCACCAGGTCGGCATCGGCACCTGGTGCGACACAGCCTTTTTGCGGGTAAAGGTTGAACAGCTTGGCCGTGTTGGCCGAGGTGATGGCGACAAACTCGCTGGGCGTCAGGCGGCCGGTATTGACGCCGTGGTGCCAGAGCACCGCCAGCCGCTCCTCGACACCGCCGCACCCATTCGGAATCTTGCTGAAGTCGTCCCGGCCTCCCGCTTTCTGCTCGGCACAGAAAGTGCAATGGTCCGTGGCCGTGGTGTGCAGGTTGCCCGACTGCAGGCCGCGCCAGAGGAACTCCTGGTTGCCTTTGGGCCGGAAGGGCGGGCTCATCACATGCCCCGCCGCAAAGACGAAGTCGGGGTTGCGGTAGACCGAGTCGTCGATGACCAGGTGCCCGGCCAGCACTTCGCCATACACACGCTGCCCGCGCGCACGGGCCCGGGCAATGGCCTCGGCGGATTCGATACACGACACGTGCACCACGTAAATGGGCACACCCAGCACATCGGCGATGGCAATGGCACGGTTGGCGGCTTCGCCTTCGACACCCGGTGGGCGAGACAAGGGATGACCTTCCGGCCCGGTGATGCCCAGCCGCGCCATTTCGTGCTGCAGCAGAAAAACCAGTTCGCCGTTTTCGGCATGCACCGTGGGCATGGCTCCGAGTTCGAGCGCGCGCTTGAAACTGTTCACCAGGGTTTCGTCATCACACATGATGGCGTTCTTGTAGGCCATGAAGTGCTTGAAGCTGTTCACGCCCTCGTCGCGCACGAGTTTGCCCATGTCTTCGCGCACCGCCTCGCTCCACCACGTCACCGCCACGTGGAAGCCGTAGTCAGCCGCCGATTTTTCGGCCCAGCCGCGCCAGGTCTGATAGGCCTCCATGAGCGGCTGCTGCGGGTTGGGGATCACGAAATCGATGATCGAGGTGGTGCCACCCGCCAGCGCGGCAGCCGTGCCGGTGAAGAAGTCGTCCATCGTGACCGACCCCATGAACGGCAACTGCATGTGGGTGTGGGGGTCGATGCCGCCGGGCATCACGTATTGCCCGCCGGCGTCGAGCACCTGTGCGCCAGCAGGCGCCTGCAGGGCATCACCCACACTGTGAATCTTGCCATCCGCACACAATACATCGGCGCGGAACTGTCGGTCAGCATTGACGACGGTGCCGCCGCGAATCAGGATAACGCTCATGGAAATCTCCGTGGTTTCAGGAAAATAACGGACATGATAGGCCTCACCCGGCGGTGGCAGGCGCTGCCGCGGCCTTGAATGCCGGGCTCATGGGGTTATGGGGATGGGTTGTCCAGTTGGCGTAGTCCGCCGACACCGTCTTGCCGGTGCGTGTGTCCACCTCGCCAGGCTTCAAGGTACGCATGCTCAGCGTGTCGGGCACCGGGCAGATCGACACACACAGGTTGCAGCCGACACATTCTTCGTCCTTCACCTCGAAGTGGCGCTGGCCGTTCTTCGTGGC
>JAYVRP010001035.1:0-3175 GCA_043776215.1 Rhodoferax sp.
CTCGGATCGTGTAGCCTCCATGCGGCTGCTTCCATTCGACCTCGAATGGGATGGAGCCACCAATTTCGAAACGAAGTAAAGGGCTGTCATGAAAGTGCGCGTGTTGGGCTGTTCCGGCGCTATTGCCAAAGACTGCCGAACCACGTCCTTTTTGATTGATGGAGACATCCTGATCGATGCGGGCACCGGTGTCGGCGATCTGACACTCGATGAAATGCGCGATGTGGACCACGTATTTCTCACGCATTCGCACCTGGACCACGTCGCTGCATTGCCCCTGATGGTGGATGCGGTTGCGGCACGGCGTGACAAACCCCTGCAAATTCATGCGCTGGCTGGCACCATCGCGGCCCTGAAAGCCCACATCTTCAATGATGTGATCTGGCCGGATTTCAGCCGGATCCCGACACCCGCGGCGCCCTTCATCCAGTTTCAGGAAATCCATACGGGCCAAACTCTGCAAATCAACCGCAAGTTGCTGGAAGTCCTGCCTGCAGTACACACGGTTCCGGCCGTCGGATATGCCATCACGGCCGGGACCGGCTGCTGGGTCTTTTCAGGCGACACGGAGCGCAACCCGGCGTTTTGGGAGCGGGTCAACCAGCTCAATGTCGCGATGCTGGTCATCGAGACCGCATTCAGCAACCGCGAAAAAGACCTGGCGAGGCTGAGCCTGCACCTGTCGCCCATGGTGCTGGCGCAAGAGCTGGACTGCATTTCGAAGGCGCAGAATTTCCCGATCTACATCACGCACACCAAACCGGCCGAGACCGACCTGATCATGGCGGAGATCCAGAAGTTCGACCAGACGTCGGTATCGGGCCCCAATGTCACCCATGACATCCGCTGGTTGCGTGCCGGGCAGGAGTTTGACCTGTGAACGCCGTTCTCAAGCCTGCCGTGCCGGAAAAATCTTCCGAGCAGGCCTTTTTCGAGAACCAGAAGCTTCCACCGGAAAAGCGCGGTGTCACCTTCGAGGCGCTTTTCTACAAGCAGTTGCATAACGTCACGGCGCGTATCCACGACACGGAGAACCTTGAGCAGATCATGCTTGAAGCCAGCCAGGACATCTGCAAGCTTCTCAATGCCGACCGCCTGACCCTGTATGCCGTCAACGAGGACCGCACGGCGATTGTCTCCAAGGTCAAGACGGGTCTCAACAGCAGCCGCGACCTCAAGTTACCCATCTCGCCCCAGAGTCTCGCCGGATATGCGGCGTTCAGTCGCCAGCAATTGAACCTGGCCGATGTGTACGACGATGACGCCTTGAAACAGATCCATCCGGCGCTGACTTTCCTGAAGGAAGTCGACAAGCGTTCGGGGTACCGCACACGCCAGATGCTGGTGGCGCCGATCCTCGATGGCGATGTGCTTCACGGCGTGCTTCAGATCATCAACAACAAGAGCGACCAACCGTTCGGGGTGCTCGAAGTCGAAGGTGTGGCGCAGCTGTGCAAGACATTGGCCACCGCCATTCGCCAGCGCATGCAACGCGCGGCCGAGGTATCCAAACGCAAATCCACGAAATTCGATGGTTTGGTGGCAGATGGTGTGATTTCCGAGACAGAGCTCGAGCAATGCGTGAGTGAAGCACGCGCCGAGGGCAAGTCGGTTGAGCACGTCTTGATGTCCAATTTCAAGATCCGGCCTGCCCAGATCGGCCCGTCGCTGTCCAAGTTTTTCGGTGTCCCCTACGAAGCGTTCAATGCGGGGCGGATCCGGTCCGAAATGCTGCATGGGCCCCTGAAGCGGGAGTTCATCGAGGAGCAAGGCTGGATTCCGATCGAGGAATCGCCGGAGGGCCTGGTCATCATGTGTATGGATCCGGAGGCCGTGCGTGGCGCACGGGTCGTTCCGCAAGTGTTCCCGCGCATCAACAAGTTTGCCTACCGGGTGACCACGGTCACCGAGTTCCAGGAGACGCTGGCCCAGTTGTACGGCGCCGGCGCTGAAGGCGGCTCCATCGACCAGTTGCTGGCCGACATGGACGGCGGCCCGATCGACGATGGTTCCAACGACGACTCCCTGGAGTCAGCGGCAGCCGATAACGAGCTGGTCAAGTTGGTCAACAAAGTCATCATTGACGCCTACAACCAGAAAGCCTCGGACATCCATATCGAACCGATGCCGGGGAAGTTCAAGACCGGCATCCGCTTCCGGATCGACGGAAGCCTGATGCCGTACATCGAGGTCCCGGCCCATTTTCGCCAAGCCATGGTCACGCGCTTGAAAATCATGTGCGACCTCGACATCTCCGAGCGGCGCAAGCCGCAGGACGGCAAAATCAAGTTCAAGAAATACGGTCCGCTCGACATCGAGTTGCGTGTCGCCACGATTCCCTCGGCCGGCGGAGTGGAAGACGTGGTGATGCGGATTCTGGCGGCCGGGGAGCCGATTCCGCTCGAAAAGCTGGGGTTGACGCCGCACAACAAGGAGCGCCTGGAAAAAACAGTCAGCAAACCGTACGGCCTGTTTTATGTGTGCGGCCCGACCGGCTCGGGCAAGACGACCACCTTGCACTCGATCCTCAAGTTTCTCAATAAACCCGACACCAAGATCTGGACCGCTGAAGATCCGGTTGAAATCACGCAGAAAGGGTTGCGCCAGGTCCAGATCAACAGGAAAGCAGGCATCGATTTTGCGCTGGTGATGCGTGCCTTTTTGCGGGCCGACCCCGACATCATCATGGTGGGTGAGTCGCGCGACAAGGAAACGGTGTCGATGGGTGTCGAGGCATCGTTGACCGGGCACCTGGTGTTCTCGACCCTGCACACCAATTCCGCCCCGGAGTCCATCACGCGTTTGATGGACATGGGCATGGACCCCTTCAATTTCGCCGATGCCCTGCTGGGCATTCTGGCGCAGCGCCTGGCCAAGAAACTGTGCGACTGCAAGGAGGCCTACGTCCCCGATGCCGAAGAGTTACGTTTGTTTGCGGCCGAGTATGCGGAAGAACTCCGCCACTCCAAGGCCTGGAAGGCGGACTATGCGGAAGAAACGCGCAAACTCGTCGAGAGCTGGGTCAAGACGTACGGGCGCGATGGCCAACTTCATTTTTACCGGTCGGTGGGCTGCGACAAGTGCGGCAAGACCGGCTACAAAGGCCGGATCGGCCTGCACGAACTGCTGGTCGCCGACGACGCCGTCAAGAAGCTGATCCAGGAACGTGCGCGCG
>JAYVRP010001036.1:0-3164 GCA_043776215.1 Rhodoferax sp.
CATCGTACCAAGTCCGCGGCGACTTGCGGCGCCGATTCAGGCGACATCCACAATCCGGTAGACGCGGCGTGCCACCGCGTCGAAAACGGCTGCATGGCATTGCGGCGCAACCCACCGCGCGGCTGCGGCATGCCAATGCCGGTAGGACCCTGCCAACTCCAGCACCGGCCAGTCGCTGCCCCACAGGACCCTTTCGGTGCCAAAACACGCGAGCACGTGCTGGGCATACGGAGCCACCACGCCGACGTCCGCACCGGGCCCGGCCTCGGTCCACAAGTCCGACAACTTGCAATGGACCTGCGGCGCCGCTGAGAGTTTTTCGAGCCCGTGCGCCCAATCGCTCCATTGACGTGCAGCAATATTCGGTTTCGCTCCATGGTCGACCACGATGCGCAGGCGCGGGAAACGCGCCGCCAGGCGCTGGATACGCGGCAGGTGCACGGGTTTCACCAGCACGTCCAGCGTCAGGTCGAGCGCGGTCATCGCCTCCAATGCAGGCTGCAGATTGTCCTGCAGTATCCAGTCAGGGTCGTCCAGATCGTGCAGCATCGGGCGCAGGCCGCGCAGCTTGGAGCCTTGCGCCAGCGCCGCGATGCGCTGCGGCGCGTCCACCGCCAGCAGGTCGACCCAGCCCACCACACCTGCCACCTCGGGCGCCTGGTGCGCCTGTGCCAGCAGAAACCGGGTCTCGGCTTCTGTGGGTGCCGCCTGCACCAGAATCCCGGCTGTCACGCCACAGGGCCTGCTGACCCGGTGCCAGTCGTCGAGCAACACGTCCCGGTAAATCGGAGCCAGGGCGGGTGTAAGCCACGCGTAGTCGTCACGCGCCAGTTGCCAGATGTGGAAATGGGCGTCTATCACTTGCGCGGCTCCTCATGCGGGCGCTGGAACTTCCGCCGCCAACAGGCCCTCCTGGCGCAAGGCATGCCAGAACTGTGGATCCACCGCCTGGCCCATCATGGTCACGGCATCCTGCCAGTGCGCCACGGTTTGCGCTCCCACCATCACAATCTCGACGGCCGGATGGGCAAGCGGAAATTGCAACGCGGCCGCCCGCAACGACACCCCAAACGCGTCACACACGGCCTCGATACGGGCGACCTTGTCGACCCAGACCGGTGGTGCCGCTGCGTAATTGAACAACGCGGCGCCCGGGCCACGCACGCCGGTGGCAAGGATGCCCGAATTGAACACCCCGCCGAGCGCGACGCGCACCCCCTTGTGCACACACAGGGGCAACAACTCCGGCAAGGCGGACTGGTCAATGAGGCTGTAGCGCCCGGCCAGCATCAGGCAGTCGAGTTCGGCAGATCGCAATACGTCCAGGCAGACCTGCACATCGTTCACGCCCAGGCCGACGTGGCGCACCAGTCCCTCCTCCTTCATGCGCACCAACGCAGGCAGTGCTTCCCGCACGACCTGGCCCAGGACCTGCGGGTACGCCGCGCCATGCACTCCGGCATCGCAGTCGTGGACATACACCGCGTCCAGACGCGCAAGACCCAGGCGCTGCAGGCTATCTTCGACGCTGCGTCGCACACCGGCAGCGGAGTAATCCCAGCTTTGCCTGAACGGCAACACGCCGGCATAGGAATTCTGGTCCTGCCGTGCCGACGCATCGGGGTGCAGCAAGCGCCCGACTTTGCTGGACAACACAACGTCGTCGCGGCTCACCACGCCAAGAGCGCGGCCCATGCGATGTTCGCTGCGACCGTTGCCGTAATGCGGCGCGGTGTCGAAGCTGCGGCAGCCACAGGACAACGCCGCATTCAGCACCTCCCCGGCCTGCACGTCCGGGATCGGTTTGAACAGATTGCCCAGCGGCGCGCCCCCCAGCCCGAGCCGCAGTCCGTTCTGCAACGGTGGAAACACGATGACAAGCCGCTTCAGACGGCTGCCAACGCCTGTTCCAGGTCTTCCAGCAAGTCGTCAATGTGTTCGATACCTACCGACAACCGAACCATGTCTTCCTTGACACCGGCCTTGGCCAACTCCGCTGGGTTCAATTGGCGGTGGGTCGTGGACGCAGGGTGGCAGGCCAGCGACTTCGCATCACCAATGTTGACCAGCCGTGTGAACAACTGGAGCGCATCCTGGAAACGTGCACCTGCCTCGCGGCTGTCACTGGCATGGAGGCCGAAGCTGATGATGCCCGAGGCCCGCCCACCCATGTACTTCTTGACCAGCCCGTGGTCCGGGTGGTCGGGCAAACCCGCATAGTTGACCCAGCCCACCTTGGCATGGGCCTTCAGGTAGGCAGCTATACGCATGGCGTTGTCGCAGATCCGGTCCATGCGCAGGGCCAGTGTCTCAATGCCCTGCAGGATCTGGAACGCGTTCATCGGGCTCAGCGCGGCGCCCATGTTGCGCAACGGGACCACACGTGCCCGGCCGATGTAGGCGGCGGCGCCGAGTGCCTCGGTGTACACCACGCCGTGGTAACTCACATCGGGCTCGTTGAGGCGCTTGAACCGTGCTTTGTGCTCGGCCCAGGGGAACTTGCCGGAATCGACGATCGCGCCACCGATGGTGGTGCCGTGGCCGCCGAGGTACTTGGTGAGCGAGTGCACCACGATGTCGGCCCCGTGTTCGAAGGGGCGGCACAGGTAGGGGCTGGGCACGGTGTTGTCCACGATCAGAGGCACTCCGTGCGCATGCGCGACCTGCGCCAGCGCTGCGAGGTCGGTGACGTTGCCCAGCGGGTTACCCACGGATTCACAGAAGACGGCTTTGGTGCGGTCGTCCATCAGGCGTGCGAACGAAGCGGGATCGCGCGGGTCGGCAAATCGCACCTCGATTCCCATTAACGGAAAGGTGTGTGCAAACAGGTTGTACGTGCCACCGTACAGTGTGGAAGCCGACACGATGTTGTCGCCGGTCTCCGCAATGGTCTGGATGGCATACGCGATGGCCGACATGCCGGAGGCCACGGCCAGCGCGCCGATGCCGCCTTCGAGTGCCGCCACACGCGCTTCGAGTACGGCGTTGGTGGGATTCATGATCCGGCTGTAGATGTTGCCGGGAACCTTCAGGTCGAACAGGTCGGCCCCGTGCTGCGTATTGTCGAACGCATAAGCGACGGTCTGGTAAATAGGAACGGCCACAGCCTTCGTGGTGGGGTCGGGCGTGTAACCGCCATGGACGGCAATGGTTTCGATTTTCAT
>JAYVRP010001037.1:0-3162 GCA_043776215.1 Rhodoferax sp.
GGAACGCCTCATCGACGCCAACGCTCAACGAAAAAATTGAAAAAATGCCAGCAACGAAATTGCACGGATATTGGTCTGTCGACCTGCGGAATGTAAGCCATGTGGCCTGATGTTGCGGTACAACTTCAGGCGGTGGCCGTAGAAGCCCCATGCCAGCAGCGGGTCACGTTCAAAGGTTTGCGGGCTCGCGACTTCCATGAAGTCCAAGTGCGCCTTGGCAAGCGCGGGATAGGCCTGCCAGAACCCTTCGTTGCCTCGAAAATCAGGCAGCCCGGAGTCCACCCCCATGCCGGCCCCCGACGCAATCACCAAGCAGTCCGCGCCGGTGATGATGTCCGCGGCCTTTTGCACATCGTCGGAACCTTGGGTCATTGCGATCACCCCGGTGAAACGTCAATTTCGCGAAAAGAAAAACAGCCAGTCATCGATGTCCAGCTTGACCCGTGCATCGGCATTGGCCGTCAGCACTTGCTGCCATCCGTCGTACTGTTGCAGCAGCTGCGTATGGTGGCCGAGTTTCTCCAGGCATTCGGTGAGGTCGACTTGCAGGTCGTTGCGAATCATGACTTGCGAGCTGCGATCCCAGTCACGGGCTTTGGGGTTGCGAAATTCCAGAACCAGTTTTTCGTCAATCTCCAGACCTTCAGCACGGATCGTGCCCATGACCTCCTGACGTTTGGCCTTCCACCAGGTTAGCCTTTCCTCATGAAATGCCATCTTCTGTGCGGCAGCTTCGGCCAACTTGTTTGCGGTGTAGTCAAAACCCCAGTCTTTTCTGAGCATCGATATTTCTCCGGTTGAACATCCGTCAATAGCAACGTGGGAGAAGTTTAGTGATTGAGTGGCTCATAAACTGAGCCTGCAGAGGATGACGATCAACGAATGCAGATGAAAATGGTTTCCCAGAAGCTATCGGGCTGGCTTGTCTACGGCATACTGATTGATCGTCTCTTCCAGGGCTGCCAACAGTTGCTTGCGCAGAGCTGCCGGAGCAACAAGCCGCACATCAGCGCCATGGCGCTGAATGTCCATCAGCAATTCGGCGTCGTGGGAATAGGGCACCTTCAACTCCAGAGACCCGTTTGACAGGAATCGTGACTTTTGGTCGGGATGCCATTGTTCCGACGCGACCCAGATAGCCGACCGTGGCGTAAACACAAGGGTGGCCCAGCGCAGTTTGCCGCCGGCGTAAATGCCGTAGCCTTCGTCCATGGTTTTCTCCACGGAGGCAAGTGGTACATCCCTGGTCGGTACATCCAAAATATTTGCCGATCGGATGCTGTCCAGTGCGAACCGCTTGAGCCGCTTGCTGGTGTGGCACCACGCGTCCAGATACCAGGTGTTGCGGTGATGGACCAATCGTTGCGGCGACAGGTCGCGAACACTTTCCTCGTTGCGGCTACGCGTGAAGTACGTGATCGTCAGTCGGCGCCTCCGCGTCAGTGCAAGGCCCACAAGCTCAAAGAACTTGCTCGGCACGTCACGGCGCGCTGCGGAGATGATGCGCACACGGCGATGCAACTCCTGCGCCGGCATGTGCTTGCTGCCCAGCATGGCGTTCAAACGCTCCAATATCGGCTGCAAATGGCGCTGCAACATGCCTGCCGAATCCAGGCTCGCGATGAGCCGGTACATGGTGAGCAGAGCCACAACATCCTGTTGGCTGAACCAGACACCAGGCAGTTCCTGCCGCTCGCCGCCTGGTGGATCGCTGTTGGCGGATCGATTGATGGCGTAGCTGTTTGAATCGCGGTCGTACACCACCGGCACATTCATGCGCTCGCGCAACAACTCGAGATAGCGCTTCAAGGTGGCACGGGAAACTTCCAACTCGCCAATGAGCGCGTCCCTGCTGAGTGACTGGCGGCCCAGAAGAAGCCGCTCAAGCTGGTAGAGGCGGTCGAGCTGGTTCATTCAAGTCTGCTCAAGTGCTCCACCTTCCTGGGCATCGGGACGAGCGCGCTCCTCGTGGTGGACGGCCATCCACCTTCAGCGAGGCCAGTTTCTGGAGGATGCGCTGCATTTTCACCTTTGGATTGTCGCTGCTTCCGGCAGACAAAGCCGTTCTCGACAGACGCCCAGCGCATGGCTTTGCGCCTGCCGGTGTCAGCGCACAATGGCAGCCAAAGGAGTGTCCCCATGCAGCACCTCACCATCCTCACCGGCGCGTCCCGCGGCATGGGCCGGGCCATGGCCGAACAGCTGTGCCACGCGAACGCCCGGCTCTTGTGCATCTCGCGCGCGACCTCGCCCGCACTCGACGCGCTGGCCCGCGAGCGCGCCACCGAGCTCGTCCAGTGGCGGGCCGATCTGGCAGACCCGGCAGCCGTCGCCGCCAGGGTGCTGGCGTGGTTGCGGGAGCAGGATCCTGACCGGCTGGGCAGTGCCACGCTGATCAACAACGCCGGAGTGGTCGGGCGCATCGGCCCGGTGGACCCCGCCGACACGGCCGACGTGGCGAGCACCTTGCGTATTGACCTGGAGGCGCCCATCCAGCTCAGCGCGGCTTTCCTGACCGGCACGCGCACCTGGGCCATGCCAAAGAAGATCCTCAATATCTCGTCCGGGCTGGGCCGGCGCGCCATGGCCGGCGCCGCACTGTACTGCGCGGCCAAGGCGGGCCTGGACCATTTCAGCCGCAGTGTGGCACTGGACGAGGAACGCCAGGCCCGTGGCGTGCGCATCGTATCCTTGGCGCCGGGCGTGATCGATACCGACATGCAGTCGGACCTGCGCGCCGGTGACCCGGGCAGTTTCCCCGACCGCGCGGGTTTCGTGCAGCTCAAGGAAAGCGGTTCGCTGGCCTCGCCAGCCGAAGCCGCACGCCGCGTGCTGGCCTACCTGGCGCGGGAAGATTTCGGCAACCAGCCGGTGGCCGACGTGCGCGACGCCTGAAAGCCAAACGCCTGCGGCAACTCGCTACTTGCCGGCAAAGGTCAACGACTTGGGCCAGCGCAGGTAGCTGATCAGGGCGCCCATGTCGGTGTCGCTGATGTTCTTGTAAAACGCGTAACCCATTGGCGGTTTGTAGGGCTGGCCACTGCGGTCCTTGCCCTCGCGGACTGACTGGATGATTTGCGCGTCGGTCCAGTCTTTCAAGCCGGTCGGATGCGGCGTGAGTTTGCGCGACAAGCTCTCGTCCCAGGGCCCCTTGAACACCCG
>JAYVRP010001038.1:0-3161 GCA_043776215.1 Rhodoferax sp.
ACCGCATCAAGGCATCGTTGCCGTCGCTGGCACCGGCAGAACAACGTGTCGCCAAGCTGGTCCTGCACGACCCGCGTGCGTTCGCGTCGCTGCCCGTCAGCGAGCTAGCCGATCGCGCCCATGTGAGCAAACCGACCGTGGTGCGCTTCTGTCGCAGTGTGGGGTACGACGGCCTGTCCGACTTCAAGCGCAAACTGGTCGGCAGCGTCAGCGAAGGCGTACCCTTCATCCACCGCAGCGTGGACGCGGATGACAAGACCGGCGACATCATGGTCAAGGTGATCGACAACACAGTGGCCGCCTTCCTGAAGTATCGCAACGAGGCCAGCACGGCGGCGTTCGAGTCCGCAGCCAAGGCGCTGGTGGCGGCCTACCACAGCGGCCGGCGCATCGAGTTCTTCGGCGTCGGAAATTCCGGCGTGGTGGCCCAGGATGCGCAACACAAATTCTTCCGGCTCGGCGTGAATGCCATTGCGTACAGCGACGGCCATATGCAGGTCATGAGCGCTTCGCTGCTGGGGCCCGGTGATTGCGTGGTGGTGATCTCCAACTCGGGCCGCACCCGTGACCTGATGGACGCCTGCGACATCGCGCGCAAGAACGGCGCCACCACCATCGTCATCACCGCCACCGGCTCACCACTGGCCAGCGCCGGCCACATCCACCTGTCGGCCGATCATCCGGAAGGGTTCGACAACTACAGCCCGATGGTGTCCCGGCTGCTGCACCTACTCATCATCGACATCCTGGCCACCTGCGTGGCACTGGGTATCGGTGGCGCCGCAGTGCAGCCACGCCTGCGTGAAATGAAAAGCAACCTGCGCAGCAAGCGCTACACGTGAGGTTGCCGCCAGGGGCGGGGCGAGTGGATTGGCGCACTGACCTTGATGCCGGTCAGCTCCAATGCTGTTCACCATTGACCGTTCTCCCTGAGCCTGTCGAAGCCGTACGCGGCCCTTCGACAGGCTCAGGGCGAACGGTTTTGTAGTTGTCGCGATTTCCGAAAACCTCAACAAAAAGCAATTCACCGTTCTCCCTGAGCTTGTCGAAGGGTGTCTCGCGGCCCTTCGACAGGCTTCGACGAGCTCCCTTCGACGAGCTCAGGGCAGGCGGCTTCGACGAGCGCAGCCCGAACGGAAAATGGACTATCTGAGCAGCACTTCGGCTAGCTCCACCGGCCTGTCATGCAGGTGCGTCCTGCAGGGGCATCGCGTGCTCCACCAGGCTGGCGTGCAGGGCCGAGCCAAGCGGC
This sequence comes from Rhodoferax sp., assembly GCA_043776215.1. Lineage (GTDB taxonomy): Bacteria > Pseudomonadota > Gammaproteobacteria > Burkholderiales > Burkholderiaceae_C > CAISIP01. The sequence continues at coordinate 1,253 of JAYVRP010001038.1, forward strand.
AGGATGTCGTCGTTGAAATCGTAGCGGCTGTTGTGCAGGAAGCAGCTTCCCACGCCGTTTTCCTCGCCCTGACCGATGCGCAGGTAGGCGCCGGGCTTGACCTGCAGCATGAAGGAAAAATCCTCTGCGCCCATGCTGGGTTCCAGGTCACGCACAACGTGTTCGCGCCCCAGCAGCGAGGTGGCCACGTCCGCCGCGAAATGGGCCTCTGCCGCCGAGTTGATCGTGGCCGGGTACATGCGCTCGTACTGCACCGAGGCCGTGGCCCCGAAACCCATGGCCACCGCGCCGCACAACTCGGTCAGCCGGCGCTCCACCATGGCCTGGACCGTCGCGCTGAAAGTGCGCACCGTGCCCACCAGCGTGGCCGAGTCGGGAATCACACTCATCGCCTGCATGTTGCCGGCCTGCATCCCGCACAGGCTGATCACTGCGCCGTCCACCGGGCGCACATTGCGCGACACGATGCTCTGCACCGCCGTGATGATGTGCCCGGCCACCAGCACCGGGTCGACGGTGGTGTATGCGTGCGCGCCGTGGCCACCCCGCCCGTTGATGGTGATCGTGATGCGATCAGCCGCAGCCATCATCGGCCCGGGGTTGATGCCCACAGTGCCAGGCCGCATCGATGGCCAGTTGTGCATGCTATACACCGCCTGCACCGGGAAACGTTCGAACAGGCCGTCTTCGATCATGACCCGGGCGCCCGCGTATCCTTCTTCGCCAGGCTGGAAGATCAGCACAGCTGTGCCGTCGAAATTGCGCGTTTCGGCCAGGTAACGGGCGGCACCCACCAGCATCGCGGTGTGTCCGTCGTGCCCGCAGCCATGCATCAGGCCTGGCGTCGCGGATTTCCAGGTGAAGTCGTTGTGCTCCGTCATGGGCAGGGCATCCATATCGGCACGCAACCCGATCATCTTGCCGTTGCCACTGTGCTGGCCACGCACCACGGCCACCACACCCGTCTTGCCAATACCGGTGTGAGTCTCGTCGACACCACACAACTTCAGCGCTTCGGCCACACGCGCGGAGGTGTAGCGCTCTTCAAATCCCAGCTCCGGATGCGCGTGCAAGTCGCGCCGCAAGGCCGTGAGCTCGGGGTGGTACTGGGCGATATGCGCGAACGCGCGACCGCGGGCCCGCAGTCGCGTGGTAGGTTCGATCATCTTCATGCATGCCCCTTTTTCGTCCAGGCGCAGGCCTGGATCCACCACGAAACCGACCCGCATCGAGCGGCGCAAAACAATTGCAAGCATCCCACTTGGATCAAGCTTTGGAATGTAGCATGGGCATTTCGGGTGCACTGGGTGGTTTTGGCATCGCACCATGAGCGCGCAGCCAAGTCCCAGCGCATCGCGTCCTGCCCAACCCCGAAAACCCTTGCCTTTTGCATCGGCGCATGACACACCGCGACCTCCGCTGCAACGCGCAACTGCAGACGTGCGGTTGTGAGACTGAGCAAGCGATGGCAAAATATGGCTATCCATAATTTCAGGAGATCTTCATGAGATCCGTTGCCGTATTCGAAGCCAAGAATCGCTTTTCAGAGTTGTTGAGTGCTGTGGAACATGGCGAGGAGGTCACTATTACCCGGCATGGCACCCCTATCGCCCGGCTTGTTTCGTTCACTGCCGTTGGCCAACCGCCAGCGGGTCAGCGCGAACGCGTGCTGGGGGCTTTGCAACGTTTGCGCAGTCTGGGGCAAGGCGCTGAGCTGGGGGTTCCTCTTGCACAAGCCGTGGAAAGTGGTCGCGACTGATGCCCTGACAAATGCCCTTCGTCCTGGATAATTCTGTGGTCACCGGGTGGTACATACCCGATCAGGCCACGGCCTACACGCAGTCTATTGCCCAAAGGCTGGAGACTGACCGAGCTATCGTTCCGGCTTTCTGGCAGCTTGAATTTGCCA